>NZ_JBEZXZ010000150.1:0-22086 GCF_040638275.1 Actinoplanes sp. NPDC026623
GCAGCCGCAGCGGACCAGCCGACCCAAGTCCCAGATCGCCGCCGCCGGCAAGTCGCCGCACTCCCCCGCCCGGCCGGCCGGGCGGCGTGCCACCGGCGGCGGTCTGCGCGGGGCGGGGCGGCCCGTCCCCGGAAGCCTCCGCGGCCGGCCGGGCGGGGGAGTCCGGCGACTTGCCGGCGGCGGCGATCTCGGACTTGGATCGGCTGGTCCGCTGCGGCAGCGGCGGCTTGTCCTGACCCGGTTCGTCGGCGCCGTCGTCGTCCGGGGCCGGTCCGCGGCGCACGACCGCGGCCAGCACAGACCCGAGCACTCCCGCGCCGGCGGCGGTCATCGCGGCCCAGTAGGGCACCACCTGGTATCGGTCGTCGCCCGCGCCGGGCCCCGCGATCAGGTACGCGAGCGTCAGCAGCGCGGGCCCGGCCAGCCCGGCCAGCGCGATGGTCAAGGTGGGCAGCCCCCGCCGGCGGGCGATCCAGCCCAGCACCACCCCGGTCAGCAGGGCCAGCGCGGGCATGGTGGCCAGCGCGGTCCGCTGCGTCACCGCGGACGACAGGAAGGCGGCGTCGAAGACACCCAGCCGGACGGAGGGCAGGGGGTCGCTCGGCGCCAGCGACGGCGCGACCGAGACCACCGCGATCACCCAGACCGCGATGCCCGTCGCGACGATGCTCCACCGCGCCACCGCGTGTGCCGTGGCGGCCCACGCGGCGAAGATGCCGACCAGGGCGCCCAGCCCGGCGCAGATCGCGATCACGAGGACCTCGTCGACGCCCGTGACCTGGGCGGTGCGGGCGGGCTGCATGGTCAGCGGCACCACCACGCCGGCGCCGATCGCCGCCGCGAGGGAGATCGCAAGCTCGGTGCCGACGCGCAGTCGCGCCGGCGCCGGCGACCAGCGCCGCAGCAGCACCACGCCGGCCAGCGCGCCGGCCACCGCCGCGGTCATCGGGAACCAGGCGATCCACGCCAGCTGCGCCGTCCAGTGATCACGCGCGGTCACGTCCAGGACGCGGGTGAGCCGCACGATGCCGAGCCCGTAGGCCACGCCGAGCTGGCTCGCGCCGGCCAGCGCGGCAACGCCGAGGGTGGCCGACAACAGCTTGGCCCAGGTCCGAAATGCCATGCCGGGCACGTTACGGAATGCTCGGGAGCGCTGCCAGTCCAGGGCTCGCTTCTTAAGACGGGCAAAACCTCCGGCTAGGCGGGATTCCCGCCGGCCTTCAACTCAATGATGCGGCCGATATACACAGTGTCACCGACGTTGGTCAGCATGTGTGTCTGACCGGGCTCCCGGAAAACCACCGCGCCGGTCTCCTCCGCGACGTCGATGCGCTCGCCCGCGGCCGTGTGGATCACGTTCCTGGCGCCCTGGACGGCGACCACCACGTATGCCAGGCCGTGGTGGTGCAGCGGCTGGGTCTCGCCCGGGCCAAGAGTGATGTGCCAGATCCGCACCTTGTCGTTCTCGAGCATGATTTCCTGCCCGACGGGGCTCAGCACAAGCTCGCTCACAGCTCTCCTACCTGGGGGAGGACCCGCGAGGCGATCAGCCCCACGTGGTCGAGGTCGGATATTTCGATGATCCGCAGGTGGACCCGGGTCGCGCCGATCGCGGCGAGCTCGCCGATCCGCTGCACGAGCGCATCCGGCGATCCGACCACCGGGTCCTCGGGCGGCAGGGCGCTCGGCACGTGCAGGGGCGCGGCCCGCCGCCGGGCCTCGGCGTCGGAACGCCCGACGGCCACCACCACGCCGGCCGACAACTCGAGGCTGCGCCCGTGGCGCCGGGCGGCCTCGCGTACCCGGTCGAAGCCCGCCGCCGTCTCCGCGACGGTCTTGAACGGCATGTTGAACTCGTCCGCGAAGCGGGCCGCGATCTCGGGCGTGCGCTTCGGGCCGCTGCCGCCGACGATGATCGGCGGTCCGGGCCGCTGCACCGGCTTGGGCAGCGCGGGCGCGTCCACCAACCGGTGGTGCTTGCCGTCGAAGGAGAAGCGCCCGCCCGCGGGCGTCGCCCACAACCCGGTGATGATCTCCAGCTGCTCGGCCAGCCGGTCGAACCGCTCGCCGAGCGGCGGGAACGGTATCCCGTACGAGATGTGCTCGCGCTCCAGCCAGCCCGCGCCCATCCCCAGCTCGACCCGGCCGCCGCTCATCGCGTCCACCTGGGCGACCATGATCGCCAGCGGTCCGGGCAGCCGGAACGTGGCCGAGTTGACAAGCGTGCCCAGCCGGATCCGGGACGTCTCCCGGGCCAGGCCGGCCAGCGTGATCCAGGCGTCGGTCGGGCCGGGCAGACCCTCGTCGGCGCCCATCGACTGGTAGTGGTCGGCGCGCAGGAATCCCTCGAAGCCCGCGTCCTCGGCGAAGCGGGCCAGCCTCAGCTGGTCGTCATAGGTGGCGCCGCGGTGCGGCTCCGTGAACAGGCAAACGCGCATGGGCCTTCCCTATGTCATCAGCAGTTCGTGCAGCTCCGCGCTGCAACGGGACACCTCTTCGAGGTGGGCTCCCCGGCCCAGCGTGCGAGGCCGGGGGATCTTGATGTCGAGAACCTCGCGGATCTGGCCCGGCCGCGGGCTGAGCACGACCACCCGGTCCGCGAGCAGCACCGCCTCGTCAATCGAATGGGTGACGAAGACGATCGTGGTGCCCAGGTCCATGTGCACCCGCTGCAGCTCTCCGGAGAGCTCCTCGCGGGTCAGCGCGTCCAGCGCGGAGAACGGCTCGTCCATGAGCATCACCCGCGGGTTGGCGATCAACGAGCGGCACAACGCCACCCGCTGCTGCATGCCGCCGGAGAGCTCGTGCGGCAGCCGCTTCTCGAAGCCGGTCAGGCCCGTCATGGCCAGCAACTCGTGCGCGCGCTCGCGGTGTGCCGACTTCTTCCAGCCGAAGATCTGCACCGGGAGCAGCACGTTGTCGAGCACCGAGCGCCACGGCAACAGGGCCGGACGCTGGAACATCATGGCGATGTCGCGGCGCGGCCGGTCCACCAGGTCGCCGGAGACGCGGACCTCGCCGGCGGTCGCCGGCAGCAGGCCGGAGATCAACCGCAGCAGTGTGGACTTGCCGCAACCCGAGCGGCCGAGGACGGCGACGAACTCGCCCTCGTGCACCTCCAGGTCGATCCCCCGTAGCGCTTCCACAGTGCCGCGACGGCCCGCGAACGTACGGGAGACGCCGGTGAGACGGATCATCTGCGCGCGCTCCCATTGGGTCGGATCAATGCGCTGACACTGTAGCCATCCGGTGTTGCTCCGTAGTGATCAGCATGTCCACAAGGGTGCCGGAGCCGAACCTGACATCGATCATTGTTGTGCGTTCCCCTACGCTAACCCGCGAGTTCCGCCAAAACCTCCCGGCGCCGGTGCACCCTCCGCCCGACGCCGGCCAGCTCAACACCCTCGGTTGGGAAGGAACACGGTGCACAGAAGAACCTTCACCCGCACGCTCGTGGCCGTCGCGCTGGCCACGACCCTCGTCGCCGCAGCCGGTTGCAGCGACGACGGCGACGACAGCTCGGGCAGCGGTACGCAGTCGCTGGAGAAGATCACCTATCTGACCTCGTTCGGCACCTTCGGACGTGACTCATACGCCTACGTGGCGAAGGAGAAGGGCTACTTCCGCGACGCCGGCTTCGACGTCGACATCAAGCCCGGCTTCGGCAGCGGCGAGAACATCAAGCAGATCGTCGCCGGCACGGCGCAGTTCACCCCCATCGACCTCACCGGCGGCCTGTTCGCCGCGGGCGGCGCCGGCAAGGTCACCGGCTTCACCGCGGTGGCGGCGATCCAGCAGCGCACCATGGCCGCGGTCATGTCGCTCGACGGCTACGGCGTCAACTCGCCGAAGGACCTCGAGGGCAAGACGCTGGCCGACCTGCCCGGATCCGTCGTGCGCAGCCTGTTCCCGACCTACGCCAAGGCGGCCAACGTAGACCCCACCAAGGTCAAGTTCGTGAACGGCACGCCGCAGACGATGTTCGGCACGCTCGCGCAGCACAAGGTGGACGGCATCGGCCAGTTCGTGGTCGGCAAGCCCACGATCGAGAACATCGCCAAGGGCAAGACGGCGGTGCTGCTGCCGTACAGCGACTACCTGCAGGACCTCTACGGCAACGCGCTGATCACCTCGACCAGCTACGCCAAGGCGAACCCGGAGAAGGTGAAGAAGTTCACCGCGGCCCTGCTCAAGGGCCTGCAGGACTCGATCGCCAACCCGGAGGAGGCCGGCGAGATCCTGAAGAAGAACGTGCCGACCGCCGACCCGAAGTCGGCCGCGGCCGAGCTGACGCTGATGGCGCCGTTCGTGCGCTCGGAGGCCTCCGGCGTGCCCGTCGGCGCGCTGGACAGCCAGCGGGTCGCGCGCAGCATCGCCATCCTCCAGGGCTCCGGTCAGATCCAGTCCGGGCTCACGCCCGAGCAGGTCATCGACTTCTCCCTGGTGCCGAACGCCTGATCCGGCTCCGGCGCGGGCCCGCCGCACGGCGGGCGGTCCCGCGCCCCCGGGGAGTGGGAGCGACTGACATGACCGACCTGGCGACGGTCACCGTCCCCGAGGCGGCGAACCCGGCCGGGCGCGCGCGCCGCCGCGGCCTCGCGGCCGTGGCCTGGCCGGTGCTCGGCCTGGCCATCGCGATCGGCGTCTGGTGGGCCTGCACCGAGCTCCTCGCGATCAACACGGTGGTGCTGCCGTCGCCGCCCGAGGTGGTCGACGGCTTCAACCGGTACCGCGAGTTCCTGATCACCGAGGCCGGGCACACCACGTACGCGACGCTGCAGGGCTTCGGCCTGTCCGTGCTGGTCGGCGTGCTGATCGGCACCGCGATCGCGGCGTGGCGGCCGTTCGAGCGGATGTTCTCGCCGCTGCTCGTCGCGTTCAACGCGGTGCCGAAGGTGGCGCTCGCGCCGCTCATGCTGATCTGGTTCGGCTACGGGCGTACGCCGATCCTGGCGATGGCGTTCATGGTCTGCTTCTTCCCGATCGTGCTGTCCACCGCGACCGGCCTGGTCAGCACCCCGGCCGACCTGGCCGAGCTGGCCCGTTCGATGGACGCGTCCCGGCTGCAGACCTTCGCCCGGGTGCGGCTGCCCGCGGCCCTGCCGCAGATCTTCGTCGGCCTCAAGGTGGCGATGCCGCTCGCGGTCATCGGCGTGGTGGTCGGCGAGATGCAGTACGGCGAGAGCGGGCTGGGCACGATCATCGTGCAGACCAGCGGCCAGGGCGACACCGCCGCCGCGTTCGCGGCGATCAGCCTGCTGGCCATGGTCAGCATCGTCCTGTACTACGCGCTGGTGCTCGTCGAAAGGCTACTGCTCCCCTGGGTCAGGGCGACTACCTCGCGGCGCTGAGATCCACAGCGAAAAGCCGGCCGACGATGTCGTCGGCCGGCTTTGCCGGGTGCGGATCCGTCAGGTCAGCAGCCGCCAGCGACCGCTGCGGGCCACCAGCAGGGTCAGCGCCTGCGGCATCAGCCCCGAGTGGTTGTCCGGGGTGAGGCGGATCGGGCCGGAGAGCCCGTCGGTCTGCGAGGTCTCGAGCACGTCGCGGATGCGCTGGCGGTCGCCGCCCACCTTGGTGACCGCGTCGGCGATCAGATCGACCGCGTCGGCCGCGAACGCCGCGACCCCGGAGTAGCTGCCGTACCGGGAGGTGTAGTCGCGGAACCACTGCTTGCGGGTGGCCTTCGCCGGCGTCGTCGCGATCACGTCGTCGATCGCCAGGATCTGGGTGAAGACCATGGTGGTCTTGTCGGTGGCGTCCCTCGCCGCCTGCGGCAGGAACAGGTCGCCCGCGGCGGCCGCGTCGAAGTAGATGGCGCCGGTGTAGCCGGCCTCCTTGGCGCTGGTGGTGGCGAGGGTGGCCTGGTCACCCCCGGTCCAGACGACGAGCGCGTCCGGATCGGCGTCGGTCAGCGTGCCGACGGTCTGGGTGATGTCGGTGGCGGTCGGCTTGATCGGCAGGGCGGCCGTCACCTTGATGCCGGCCTTCTTGAGGTCCTTCGCCATCTTGCTCTGGCCGCCGCGGCCGTACGCGTCGCCGGAGTAGAGCAGGGCGGCGGTCTTGGTCCGCTTGCGGGTCAGCTCGGCGACCAGCGCCGCGGAGCTGTCGGTCGAGTTCGGGCCGAGCTTGAAGACGTAGCGGCGGTCCTCGACCGGGGTGGTGACCTCGTCCGCCGCGGCCAGCGCGATCGTCGGGATCCGCTGGTCGTTGATGGTCTTGGCGGCGCCGATCACGCAGTCGTCGCAGGAGCCGGTGATCATCGCGGCGATCGCCGGGTCCTTGGCGAACGCGGTGATGTTGCGCAGCGACACGGTCGGGTCGGACCGGTTGTCCTGGATGCGCAGGACCAGACGGCGGTCACCGAGGACCCCGGACGCGTTGACCTGCTCGATCTTGAGCTGCAACGCCCGGGTGTACGCGAAGTCGACCGTCGAGCCGGCGGCCAGGTCGGCGCCGATCACGATGTCGGTGAAGTCGCCGGATTCGGTGTCCGAGTCGCAGCCCGTGAGTGCGGTGGCGACGAGCGCCGGCGCGATCACGAACGCCGTCAGACGGCGGGGGAGCCTCACTGGGGGTGCCTCCTAGAGGGCGGAGCACGGGTTTGAACCATCCCGGCGAACGCAACGTTGTCCGGTGTGGACCGCGTACACACGGACAGTCCGTCCGTCCAATCGCGCCAAACCTTGCCAACGTGAAGGTCCCTGGTCAAGCTGTGCCGAATATGGTGAGCGGGATAGCTTTCCCACATAGTGGTTGGAATCTTGATGCATATGCGTCACCGCACCAACACGGATAGTCGCGACGGTTACATTCGCGCACTTCAACGCCTACGCATTGTCGATTGTTGAACCGAATGGATGATTGCCAGCCTGCTGTGAACGCTGTTTCCGGAACGTCTCAGGCTTCCCAAACAGTTGCCGGTTCTGATGAAATCGCGGCCGTGCCGCGTGTGGCACCAGCCCTGCCGCTTGATTCGGCTGGGCCCGGGCAACAGCACTCGGGCGGGCGCAGAGATGCGGGGATGACCAGCGAGGAGATGTCGTGAGCACCGGTTCTACGGCCCAGGCTTCGACCTATCCCGCGGGCGCCGCAGACCTACCAGCCAGTAGCGGGGCGGACGCCGGTCGATCGGGCGGATTCGGAACAAGGGAAAGGCGTGGCCGGATCCCCAGGCTGCGCGACGCGAGAATCCGTTCCAAACTGGCACTGATTCTCTTCGTGCCGCTTGTCGCGGTGCTCGCACTCGCCACCGTGCGCCTCGTCGACATCGGCGGCAAGGCGCTCGACGCCCGCCAGGTCGAGGATCTGACCCGGGTCTCGACGGACGTCTCGCAGCTGACGCAGTATCTGCACAAGGAGCGGATGGCGGCGGCGCAGTATCTGGCCACTCCGGACGCCAAGCCGACCGCCTTCAACGCCGCGATCGCCGATACCGACGCCCGGATCCAGGCCTACACGGCGGACCGTCGCGGGCTCGACGAGCCGCCGGCCGCCGTCCACGACCGGCTCGTCCGGATCGACGACCACATTCAGACGATGGACACCACCCGGAAGAAGATCACCGATCGGGACGAGATCGCGATCTCCGAGGCGGTGCTGCGCTACAGCGTCGTGATCACCGACCTGGTCGGCTACGGCGAGGTGCTGAGCCAGTACGCCGGCGAGGGCACCGTCGCCGACACCCTGCGGGCCGTGTCCGCGTTCGCCCGGGCCAAGGCCGGCACCGCCGAGCAGGAGGCGGTCGCCTACGCGGCCCGCGCCTCCGGCGACCTCAGCGCCGAGCAACTCTCCGTCTTCACCGCCACGCAGACCAGCCAGCAGGAGGCCCTCGAGGGCTTCGCGCTGGTCGCCACCCCGGCGCAGCAGTCGCTGGTGGACAACACGGTCACCGGTGACGCGGTCAACCTGGCCGACGGGATCGCCATCCGGCTCAGCCGCTCCGCGCCGGTCGCGCCACTGGAGATCACCCAGTCCTTCGGCGCGGTGGTGGACCTGATGCGCTGGGCCGAGCAGCGGCTCGAGCAGCAGGCCCTCGCCGAGGCCGCGGACGAGAGCGCCGCGGTAACCCGCCAGGCCGCCGTCGAGACCGCCCTGGTGCTGCTCACCCTGATCCTCGCCGTCGCGCTCGCCATCGTGCTGGCCCGCTCGCTCAACCTCTCGCTGCGCCGCCTGCGCGAGGGCGCGCTGGCGGTGGCCAACCGTGACCTGCCCGACGCGGTCGCCCGGCTGCGCGACGTCCGCAACCTGGGCGAGGGCGGCGCCGACGACATCGTCAAGCAGGTCCGGGACCCGATCCGGCTCAACAACCGCGACGAGATCGGGCAGGTGGCGCAGGCGTTCAACGTCGTGCACCGCGAGGCCGTGCGCATCGCGGCCGAGCAGGCCGCGCTGCGGACCAGCGTCTCGGCGATGTTCCTCAACCTGGCCCGCCGCTCGCAGAACCTGGTCGACCGGATGATCGGCGAGCTGGACCAGATCGAGCGCGGCGAGGAGGACCCGAAGCGGCTCGCCCAGCTCTTCGAGCTCGACCACCTCGCCACCCGGATGCGCCGCAACGACGAGAACCTGCTGGTTCTCGCCGGCGCCGACTCCAGCGCGCCGCGCCGCGAGGACGCCCTCGTCGTCGACGCACTGCGCGCCGCGCAGTCCGAGGTCGAGCTCTACAACCGCATCGAGTTCGGCACCGTCGACACCGACATCTCCATCACGGCCGTCGCCGTCAACGACGTCGTCCGCCTCGTCGCCGAGCTGCTCGACAACGCCACCCGCTTCTCGCCGCCGAACACGGTCGTGGTCGCCGACGGGCGGCGCATCCGCGACTACGTGGTGATCCAGGTGGAGGACCGCGGCCTCGGCATGTCCGAGGAGCAGATGGACTCGCTGAACCGCCGGCTGGCCGAGACGCCCGACGTCGACGTCGCCGCCTTCCGCCTGATGGGCCTCGCCGTCGTCAGCCGTCTCGCCAGCCGATACGGCATCCGGGTCGAGCTGCGGGCCAACATCGAGGGCGGCACCGTCGCCCAGGTGGTGCTCCCGAACCACATCGTCATCCTGCCGAACAGCCGGTCGATGGAGCCGCGCGGCAACCGCCAGCTCGACCCGACACCGGCCAGCTGGAACGATCCGATGCCGCTCGGCCGGGCGAACGCCGCGACGGCGACGCTGCCGGCCATCTCGCCCGAGCCGTGGGTCCAGCGCTCGGGCGGCTTCCCGGCCGTCGCCACCCCGCAGCGGCCGCCGACGTTGCCGGCCCACCCGCAGCTTCCGGTTCCGCCCTCACACCAGCCGAGTCACGGCGAGGGCCTGCCCACGCCGGACCGACCGCCGCTGCCCAAGCGCGGCGACGAACAGCCCGGCGAGCGGCCGGCGCTGCCGATCCGCGTCCCGCAGCCGTCGAGCCCCGCACCGGCGTACGGTGCCGGCTCGCCGACCACGGCCTTCCCGGCGATGAGCACCGCCGCGCCGGAGCGGCAGATGCCGCAGAACCTCGCGCCGGCGACGGGCTTCGTCACCCCCGACGGCGCCACGATCCCGGCACCGCGGCGCCCCGCGAGCCCCAACCCGAACGGCTGGGGAGCCGCCCTCGCCTCGATGCCTCCGGTCCCACCGCACCAGGTACCCGCGCATGCCGAGGAGCTCGCCGAGAGCTCGCCGATCTTCCTCGAAATGCAGCAGAGCTGGTTCAAGGGTCACGAGGGGGCGATCTCGGAGGAGTGGAGCATGCCGACCGCGGGCTACGCGCCACCGCCGAACCAGCCGCAGTCCCCGGCCGCCATGGCGGCGCCGGTCTCGGCTCCGGCCGCGGCGCCGGTCTCGGCTCCGGTCGCGGCTCCGGTCGCCGAGGCGGCCCCGGTGGCGGCACCCACCCGGGTGGTGGCTCCGGAACCCCCCGCACCGCCGATGTCCAAGCCCCAGAACACAGGGCAGAATGGTTCGCGGCCGGCAGAAGCCGGCCCGGACAACGGTGCACCTGCAGTGCCCCGGCCACGCAAGTCGGCCGAGGACGCTTGGCGCACCGCCGCCGACGAAGGATGGCAGCGGGCGATGGCGGCGGCAGAGCCCGTCGTCAGCGACACCACCCGCTCCGGACTACCCAAGCGGGTACCCCAGGCCCAGCTCGTCCCCGGTGGCGTGCAGAGCAGCCCGCGAAATCAGAACCGTCGCAGCCCGGACGAGGTGCGCGGCCTCCTCTCCGCGTACCACCGTGGTGTGCAACGTGGGCGTACGGCCGGCAGTGACGATGCTGTCGTGGACGCCCCTGCTCCGAAGGAGAAATGACAGTGACCAGGCCCCCCACCATGCAGGACATGGGCTGGCTGCTCAGCAATTTCGCCGACAGCGTGGCAGGCATCGCGCACGTCGTCGCGGTCTCCGCGGACGGGCTGCTGCTGGCCTCGTCGCGGGATCTGCCGGGCGATCGCGCCGACCAGCTGGCCGCGATCACCTCGGGCGTCGTCAGCCTCACCGACGGCGCCTCGCGCATGTTCAACGCCGGCACGGTGCAGCAGACCATCATCGAGATGGACAGCGGATATCTGTTCCTGATGTCCATCAGCGACGGATCTTCCATGGCCGTGCTCGCGGCGCGCAGCTGCGATGTCGGCCAGGTCGGCTACGAGATGGCTCTGCTGGTCGAGCGGGTCGGCGCCGCCCTGGTGCCCGCCCCCCGTGAGGCCGTGTCACACCAGGTCTGACCTGGAGCAATATCCGCGCCGGAGCCGTTGATCGCCGGAAGGAGGTGACCGCACGATGGGAGAACCACATGATCCCAGGGGCAACCTGGTCCGTCCGTACGCGGTCACCCGGGGCCGGACCGAGCCGAAGCGCAACATTCCCATCGAGGCGGTCCTGGTCGCCAGCCAGGCCGCCATTCAGGAGGCCCGGTTCGCCGGGCATGACAAATACCGCATCGCCGTGCTGTGTGAGCGGGCGCAGTCGCTGGCCGAGATCTCGGCCTACAGCCGGCTCGCGCTTGGGGTGACCCGGGTTCTCGTCGCCGACATGGTCACCGACGGGTTGTTGAAGCTGCACAGTGCCGCTCCCAAACAAGGCTTCACGGAGCGGATGGATCTGCTGGAAAGGGTGTTGAGTGGACTTCGCAAGCTCTGAGCGGGCGGGGGCGCAACCCAAGGAGATCACCTCCGCGAAGATCGTCATAGCCGGCGGCTTCGGCGTGGGCAAGACGACCCTCGTCGGTGCGGTCTCCGAGATCGAGCCACTGACCACCGAGGCCGTCATGACCTCGGCCGGTCAGGGCGTCGATGACGCGTCCAAGGTGCCCGGCAAGGAGACCACCACGGTCGCCATGGACTTCGGTCGCATCACGATGGCCGACGACCTGATCCTGTACCTCTTCGGCACGCCCGGCCAGACCCGGTTCTGGTTCATGTGGGACGAGCTGATCAGGGGCGCGGTCGGGGCGGCGGTCCTGGTGGACACGAGACGCATCTCCGATGCCTTCGCACCGCTCGACTACTTCGAGAACCGGCACCTGCCGTACCTGGTTGCGCTGAACTGTTTCGACGGCGCCCCCAGATACGAGCCGGAGGAGGTGCGCGAGGCGCTGGCCATCGCGGCGCACGTCCCGCTGATCATGTGCGACGCGCGGCACCGTGACTCGGTGAAGGCGGTCCTGGTCGGGGTGGTCGAGCACGCGATGGCGACCCTCGTGGCCGAGCAGGGCAGAGAATTCCCGGCTGCCGTCGGCTGACGCCGGCTTCGGAAGGGCGGTCCGCGACAGGATCGCAGGCCGTCCTCCGGGTTTCCGCCTCGACGGGTTTCTCCCCGAGGTCGCCGCGTGCCGGTCAGGCGGGCAGGCGGTAGCCGCGTTTGACGACGGTCTGAATCACGCCCGGCGTGCCCAGGCCGGCCCGGAGCCGGGCAACCGCCATCTCCACCGCGTGTTCGTCGGCACCCCGGGGAAGCGTCCTGAGCAGGGCCGCCCGGGAGAGCACCCGGCCCGGCGTCGCGGCCAGCGCCCGGAGGACCGCCATCGGGGCCGGCGCCAGCGGCTTCAGGTCCCCGTCCACGATCGCCGCGTGGCCGCGCAGGACGAGGGAGTGGCCGGCCACCTCGAGTCTCATCGCCCTCTTCGGCAGCTCGTCGATGATCGTCCGGACCAGGGCGCTCAGCCGGGCCCGGGCCGGCGTCACCACAGGTATGTCGTGGCGGCGCAGCGGCGCCGCCGTCACCGGGCCGACGCAGGCCGTCAGCACGTCGCCGCGCAGGGCGTCCAGGAGCGCGTCCGTGCTCGGGCCGGCCGCCCTCAGCAGCGCGGCCACCGCCGGCGCCGAGGTGAACGTCACGGCGTCCACCAGGCGACCCGCGATCAGGTCGACCAGCCGGTGCAGGGGCGCCGGATCCAGCGGGGGCGCCCACCGGTAGACCGGAACCTCGATCACCCGGGCGCTCGCGGCCAGCAGCGCGTCCGTGTACTCCGGCTGGCTTTCGCCGTGCAGTTGCATCGCCACGGTCAGGCCGGCGAGGCCGCGGGCCGTGAGGTGCTCGACCACCTCCTCGTAGCTCTCGCCCTCGGGTGACCACTGCTCGTGCAGGCCGGCCGCCCTGGTCGCCGCGCGGGCCTTCGGGCCCCTCGCCACCAGATAGGCCCGGGACAGCGCCGAGCGCAGCGGCTCCGCCAGGCCCCAGCCCTCCGCGGCCTCCAGCCAGCCGCGCATGCCGATACCGGTGTTGACCAGCACGACGTCCGGCGGCGTCTCCAGGCAGGCCCGGGTCGCCGCCCTCAGTTCGGCGTCGTCGGCGATCGGGACGATGCGCAGCGCCGGGGCGATCACCACGCGGGCGCCGCGGTTCTGCAGCAGGCCCGCCAACTCGTCGCGGCGGCGGTCGGATGTCACGCCGACCGTGTATCCGGACAGCGAGGCCGTCGGCGCCGCGAGCGCCGCCGCCGTGATCACCGTTCTCCGTGGTCCCCCGGTCCGGTCCGTCATCCGGCGATCCGCCCTCCACACACCTTCGTGCGGAGGGGGTCCTCAGAAAGCCGCGGCGTGGCCGGCCGGTCCACCGAAGGGCACGCTCGGAGACCGTCGTCCTCGGCGTAGACCCGCTCCCATGTCACGCCTACGTTCTCCGCCGTACCTCCGGCCGGCACACGCCGCGGCTTTCCGGTGCCGAGCCGAATCATCGGCTCGGCTGACGCCGCCAGGTCCGTCCTCAACCCTGGCGGCGGCTCGTGGGTGGTGCGCTTGAACACACTGCCGGACCTCAGTCCCGGCCGCGTCGTCGCGGTGACCGCACCACTCGCCATGTCCGGAAGCGTGCCGGGGGGTAATTTCCGACTCGGGTCCCATATGTTTCAAACCTGCTAAGAGGCATTCACGTACACTGGGTACCACCGTGGGTGGAATCACGCAGCCCCGTGTCGGCGCGCCGAGGGGCACCACCTAAACTGGTGGCGCTACGTTATCCGGTCCCGTCTGCCATGGCGGGCCCACCGCCCGTTTTGACCGCGCGCCGCGCAGGCAGGTATTGTTGCCTGCTGTTGTGCGACAGCTGCGAGCGTACCCGTCCTGGGTATGTTTGATGTTCGTGCGTCTTGCGACCAGCGCGCGCCCCCAGACCGACGACGAGACAAGGTAATTCTGTGCGTACGTACAGCCCGAAGCCGGGTGAGATCGAGCGTCAGTGGCACATCATCGACGCCTCCGACGTCGTTCTGGGCCGGCTCGCCACCCACACCGCCACGCTCCTGCGGGGTAAGCACAAGCCCACGTTCGCCCCGCACGTCGACACCGGCGACTTCGTGGTGATCATCAACGCGGGCAAGGTCGCGCTGACCGGCAACAAGCGGCAGACCAAGGTCGCCTACCGGCACTCCGGCTACCCGGGCGGCCTCAAGAAGGTCAGCTACGAAGAGCTGCTGACGAAGCGGCCCGAGCACGCGGTCGAGCTGGCCGTCAAGGGCATGCTCCCGCACAACAAGCTCGCGCGTCAGATCCTCAAGAAGCTGAAGGTCTACCCGGGCGCCGAGCACCCGCACGCCGCGCAGCAGCCGGTGCCGTTCGAAATCAAGCAGATCGCGCAGTGAGCGCGGGCGAAGGAAGCAGCATGACCGACATCGTCGAGCCCGAGGTCGTCGAGACCGTCGAGGAGCCTGCCGCCGAGGAGGCCCCCGCCGAGACCGTTGTGGTCGTCGAGGCGCCCGCGCCGGCCGTTCGCGCCCCGCGCCCGGGTGACCGTCCGATCCAGACCGTCGGCCGCCGCAAGGAGGCCATCGTCCGCGTGCGCCTCATGCCGGGCACCGGCAAGATCACCTGCAACGGCCGCGACCTCGACGCGTACTTCCCGAGCAAGGTGCACCAGCAGCTCATCCGTGAGCCGCTCGGCACCGCCGAGAAGGCCGAGCAGTTCGACGTGGTCGCCAACCTGCGCGGCGGCGGCATCACCGGCCAGGCCGGCGCCCTTCGCCTCGGCATCGCCCGTGCGCTCATCACGAACGACCCGGACGACCGCCCGGCGCTGAAGAAGGCCGGCTTCCTGACCCGTGACTCCCGGGTCAAGGAGAGCAAGAAGTACGGCCTCAAGAAGGCCCGTAAGGCTCCGCAGTACTCGAAGCGCTGATCGCAGCGCTGGTCTTGCACCACGTCTGACCGACGGCCGGGTGCGCTCCCTCGCTTGGGGGCGTGCCCGGCTGTTCGCGTTTCCCCCTCCCTACACAAACTGCACTGGTCCGCCCTCCGCGAGTGGGGGCAGGAGGCCGGCGAAAGGAACGACCGCCATGGGGCGACTTTTCGGCACGGACGGCGTACGCGGGCTCGCGAACGGCGACCTCCTGACCCCGGAACTGGCCCTGTCGGTCGCTGTCGCGGCCGCCCGGGTACTCATCGAGAGCGACGCCAGCCACCAGCCGCTCGCGATCGTCGGTCGCGACCCCCGGGCCAGCGGCGAGATGCTCGAGGCCGCGGTCGTGGCGGGCCTGACCAGTGCCGGAGCGAACGTCGTGCGGGTCGGCGTGCTGCCGACGCCCGCGGTCGCCTACATCGTCGGCCAGACCGGTGCGGACCTCGGCGTGATGTTGTCCGCCTCGCACAACCCGATGCCGGACAACGGCATCAAGCTGTTCGCGCCCGGCGGCCTGAAGCTCCCGGACGAGCTCGAAGCCAAGATCGAGGCGGCCGTTGCGGACGGGCACGGGCTCGTCGGACGCCCCACCGGCGCCGGAGTCGGCCGCGTCAACGACCTGCTGGACGGCGCCGAGCACTACATCAAGCACCTGGTCGAGTCGACGCCGCACAGCCTCGCCGGCATCAAGGTCGTCGTCGACTGCGCGAACGGCGCGGCCAGCGAGGTCGGCCCGACCGCGTACCAGGAGGCGGGCGCCGAGGTCATCGCGATCCACTCGGATCCCGACGGCCTCAACATCAACGACAACTGCGGCTCCACCCACCTCGAGGCGGTCCGCGAGGCCGTCCTGGCCAACGGCGCCGACCTGGGCCTGGCGCACGACGGCGACGCCGACCGCTGCCTCGCGGTGACCGCCGCCGGCGACGTGGTCGACGGCGACGAGATCATGGCGATCCTGGCGCTGGCCATGCGCGACGCCGGCACCCTGACCGACGACACCCTGGTCGCGACGGTGATGAGCAACCTCGGCCTGCGGCTGGCGATGAAGCAGGCCGGCATCCAACTGCTGGAGACCAAGGTCGGCGACCGGTACGTGCTGGAGGAGCTCGCCGCGGGCGGCTTCGCCCTGGGCGGCGAGCAGAGCGGCCACATCGTGATGCCCGCGTTCGCGACGACCGGCGACGGCGTGCTGACCGGCCTGCACCTGATGGCGACGATGGCGTCGAGCGGCAAGTCGCTGGCCGACCTGGCCGGGGTGCTGCACAAGCTGCCGCAGGTGCTGATCAACGTGCCGGTCAAGGACCGCCAGGCGGGCGCCGCGGCGCCGACCGTGCAGGCGGCCGTGGCGCTGGCGGAGAACGAGCTGGGGGAGACCGGCCGGGTGCTGCTGCGCCCGTCGGGCACCGAGCACCTCGTGCGGGTGATGGTCGAGGCCGGCACCGAGGAGCAGGCCCGGACGATCGCGGAGCGCGTGGCCGCCGAGGTCCGCACCGCAAGCCCGGCCTGACCGCACCCGGGACGCACCGCAAGCCCGGCCTGACCGCACGCGGGACGCACGCCCCGGCCTGGCCCGAACCCGGGCCGCGGGCGGCGTCAGGCCAGGGTGCGCAGGCGTTTCGCGGCCTCGTCGATGACGTCCTCGCGCTTGCAGAAGGCGAAGCGGATCAGGCGGCGACCCTGCTCCTGGTGGTCGTAGAAGACCTGGGTCGGCACGGCCACCACGCCGCACCGCGCGGGCAGCGCGCGGCAGAAGTCGACCCCGTCCGTGCCGCCCAGCGGGGTGATGTCGGCGGTCACGAAGTAGGTGCCCTCCGAGGGCAGCACCCCGAACCCGGCGTCTGCCAGGCCGGCCACCAGCCGGTCCCGGCGGGCCTGCAGGCCGGCGCGGAAGCCGTCGAAGTACGTGTCCGGCAGGCCCAGTGCCACGGCCACCGCCGGCTGCAGCGGGCCCGCGTTGACGAACGTCAGGAACTGCTTCACCCGCAGCACCGCGGACACCAGCGGCGCGGGACCGGTCGCCCAGCCGACCTTCCAGCCCGTGCACGAGAAGGTCTTGCCCGCGGACGAGATCCGCAGGGTGCGCTCCCGCATGCCCGGCAGGCCGGCGAGCGGGAGGTGCGGCGCTGACGCGTCGGTGAAGACCAGGTGCTCGTAGACCTCGTCGGTCACCGCGTACACGTCGTGCTCCTGACACAGCCGCGCGATCAGCGCGAGTTCCTCCGCCGTGAAGACCTTGCCGGTGGGGTTGTGCGGGGTGTTGAGCAACACCAGGCGGGTGCGGGGGCCGAAGGCCGCGCGCAGTTGACCCTCGTCGAAGCCGTAGCGGCCGTCCGGGCCCGGGCGCAGCGTGACGGGCCGGCGTACCGCGCCGGCCAGGGCGATGGAGGCCGCGTACGAGTCGTAGTACGGCTCGAAGCACACGACCTCGTCCCCGGGCTCGCACAGCCCGAGAATGCTCGCGGCGACCGCCTCGGTGGCCCCGGCGGTGACCGCGACCTCGGTGTCCGGATCCCGGCTCAGCCCCCAGAACCGTCGCTCGTGCCCGACGATGGCGGCCCGCAGTGCCGGAATGCCGGGCAGCGGCGGGTACTGATTCGCCCCCGAGCGCAGCGCCTCGGCGGCCGCTGCCAGCATCTCCGGCGGACCGTCGGTGTCCGGGAATCCCTGCCCCAGATTGACCGAGCCGGTCCGCGCGGCGAGCGCGGACATCTCGGTGAAGATGGTGGTGCCGAACGGGCGCATGCGGCCGACGAGTGGATCGGCCGGGGTCGACGTCGTCACACCCGTCAGCCTACGGCCACCCGCCCGGGAGCGCGGCCCCCCGTCCGGGAGCGCGGCCCCCCGCCACCGTCAGAAGATGACCTTGGTGCAGGAGGTCGTGATGAAGGTGCCGGTGTTCGTCTTCTTGGCGACCTCCTCGCCGTCGACGGTGGCGCTGCAGCTCAATTCGCCCTCCGAGGTGCTGCCGCGAACGGCCACCACCGAGACGAGTGAGGCGCCCTTCATGGTCAGCGTCTTGCGCCAGGGCAGCGAGGCGTTGTGCACCCGCTTGGGCTCGCCGCCGAGCTTGTCCAGGTAGACGATCTCGACCGGGCCGTCGCCGGTGACCACGTATTCGACCTCGATCTCCGCACCCTGGTTCAGGCCCGGCAGGTTCGGCAGGTCGGTCGGCCACTCCGTCGGCAGGCCGGTGGGCACGTCGGTCGGAAGGCCCGGCGGCACGTCGGTCGGCCATTGGGTCGGCAGGGTCGGCTTGGGCAGGGAGTCGAAGGTCTCCTCGGCCTTGTTCTTCGCGTTGTTGATCAGCAGCACGACCGAGGTCACGCCGCCCGCGCAGAGCAGCAGGGTGACCGCCACCAGCACGGCGATCAGCGGGAGGTTGCTGCGCCTCGGCGGGGGCGGCACGGGCGTGCCGTAACCGGGCGGCGGCCCGTATCCGGGCGGGCCGTATCCGGGCGGCGGCATCTGGCCGGGCGGCGGCTGGTAGGCCGGCTGCGGAAACTGCCCCGGCTGGGCGGGGAACTGCGAGGTCGGCGGGTAGCCGTCCGGAGGCCCGCTCGCCTGCTGGCCGGCCATCGGCAGCGGGGCATACCCGGGCTGGAACGTGGGCGGGCGGGGCGGCTGGTGAGGCTCGGCCGCGAGGGGGTCGCCCGACGGTGACGACCACGGCTGACCGGACACGGGATCGTCGCCCGAGTACTGGCGTGTCGGGTCCGAAGGCGGTGGGTAACTCAATCGTCTCTCCAGAGCAGGCGTCGGGCCGACGGTACGCTCCCGGCGCCAGAATCGGATCACCCAGTCGTGTCACTCGCCGCCCTGACCTGGCCGCAGGGTGACACACAGTGGGCCGAACGGTCCTTTCGATCACGTACGATGCGCGAAAGTATGCTTCGTGCGCAGTGGCCATGAGCGAAAGTCCGCTAGGCTGCCCCACATGTGTGGGATCGTGGGTTACGTCGGCAGTCGGCCGGCTCTGCAAATCGTCCTCGACGGGCTTCGCCGCCTGGAGTATCGCGGCTATGACTCCGCCGGTATCGCGGTCATCGATGACTCCGTCATCCTGACCGAAAAGAAGGCCGGCAAGCTGGCAAACCTGGAAAAGGCGCTGGCGGAACGCGCCGGTGACGGCATCACCGTCGGCGCGACGGCCATCGGGCACACCCGGTGGGCGACCCATGGCGGACCCACCGACCGCAACGCGCACCCGCATCTGTCGGCCGACGGCCGGGTCGCGGTGATCCACAACGGCATCATCGAGAACTTCACCCGCCTGCGCGCCGAGCTCGAGGCGACCGGCGTCGAGTTCGTCAGCGACACCGACACCGAGTGCGCCGCCCACCTGCTGGCCGCCGAGATGCGCGCCCTGCGCGAGTCGGGCGTCGAGGACGGGCCGCAGCTGCTGGCCGAGGGCATGCGCCGCACCGTGCGGCGCCTGGAGGGCGCCTTCACGCTGCTCGCCGTCGACGTCGCCGTGCCCGACGCGGTCGTCGCCGCCCGGCGCAACTCGCCGCTGGTCGTCGGCCGCGGCAACGGGGAGAACTTCCTCGCCAGCGACGTTTCCGCCTTCATCGAGCACACCCGCGAGGCGGTCGAGCTCGGTCAGGACCAGGTCGTCCTGATCACGTCGGCGGCCATCGAGATCACCGACTTCTCCGGGGCGCCGGCCACCGGCAAGGAGTTCCACATCGACTGGGACGCCTCCGCCGCGGAGAAGGGCGGCTACGACTACTTCATGCTCAAGGAGATCGCCGAGCAGCCGCAGGCGATCGCGGACACCCTGCTCGGCCGCCTCTCCGAGCGCGGCGAGATCGTGCTCGACGAGGTGCGCCTGACCGACCAGGACCTGCGCGACGTCGACAAGATCTTCATCATCTCCTGCGGCACCTCCTACCACTCCGGCATGGTCGCCAAGTACGCCATCGAGCACTGGACCCGCATCCCCTGCGAGGTCGAGCTGGCCAGCGAGTTCCGTTACCGCGACCCGGTGCTGGACCGCTCGACGCTGGTCATCGCGATCAGCCAGTCCGGCGAGACCATGGACACCCTGATGGCGCTGCGGCACGCCAAGGAGCAGAAGGCCCGGGTCCTGGCCATCTGCAACACCAACGGCTCGACGATCCCGCGCGAGTCCGACGCCGTGCTCTACACCCACGGCGGCCCGGAGATCGCCGTCGCGTCGACCAAGGCGTTCCTGACCCAGCTCGTCGCCTGCTACCTGATCGGCCTGCACCTGGCCCAGATCCGCGGCGTCATGTACGCGGACGAGGTCGCGGCCGTCGTGTCGCAGCTGCAGCGCACGCCGGACGACCTGCGCAAGCTGCTCGCCGGCATGGAGGACGTCCGGGCCCTGGCGCGCGACCTGCGCACCGCGTCGACGGTGCTGTTCATCGGGCGTCACGTCGGCTTCCCGGTGGCGCTCGAGGGCGCGCTGAAGCTCAAGGAACTGGCCTACATGCACGCCGAGGGCTTCGCGGCGGGCGAGCTCAAGCACGGGCCGATCGCCCTGATCGACCAGGGCACCCCGGTCGTCTGCGTGGTGCCCTCGCCGGCCGGTCGCGGCGTGCTGCGGGACAAGGTCGTCTCCAACATCCAGGAGGTACGCGCCCGCGGTGCCCGCACGATCGTGATCGCCGAGGAGGGCGACGACGCGGTTCGCGCCTTCGCCGACCACCTGATCCAGGTCCCGCGTACGCCGACGCTGCTCGCGCCGCTGATGACCACCGTGCCGCTGCAGATTCTCGCCTGCGAGCTCGCCGCCGCCCGTGGTCACGACGTCGACCAGCCGCGCAACCTGGCAAAATCCGTCACCGTGGAATGACATCGCCGCGCCCTGTCGCGATGGCGGCGAGCGCGTCCAGGGACTCGCTGCCGGTGTCCCAGTAGCCCAGGTGCCCGGCGTCCGGCCGGCTCGCGAAGACGCGGGCCCCGAACGCCGGGTCGCTCGGGTTGGTGCCGAAGTACAGGTCGTTCTCGGGCCGGGCGAAGGCCACCACCGCGCCGCCCGGCAAGGCCTGGCTGAGGACGAGGTCCTCGGCCAGGCTCCTCGGCGAGACCGCCGCCCACTGGACGATGTCGGTGCGCGACGTCGTTGACCACACCCGGCCCGGCGGCACGTGCAGGTCCGCCGCGGAGTCCACGCCGACGCCCGGCGAGCCCACGAAGACCACGTCGTCGGCGGCCAGGCCCGGCCGCGCCGCGGCGGAGCCCACGACGAGCGAGCCGTAGCTGTGCCCGAGCACGGTCTGCTGCGCCGGGGCGCCGAGATGGGTGGCGCGCAGGCCGTCCTGGAAGCGGCGCAGGCCCGCGGCTCCGGCGTCCGCCCGTGATCGGGTCGCCGCCTCGTCGAGGAAGTCCGGGGCGTCGTAGCCGAGCCACATGATCGTGCTGGTCGACGTCTCCGGGGCCAGCTCCGCCGCCCGGACGGCGATCCGCTCGGCCCGGGCCAGTTCCCCACCGTAGGACGCCAGGTCGGCGGTCATGCCGGGCACCTGGGTCAGCACGTGCGCGGCCCGGTCCGGGTCACCCAGCGCGACCGCGGCCCGGCCCTCGCCGGCCGGATCCAGCTCCATCAGGTACGCCCGCGGTCCGCCGTCGTCCGCGAGGCGGTCCACCAGGGCGCCGAGGCCAGGAGTATCCGGCGGCAGCGCGTCCAGGGCCAGCCGGTTGGCAAGATCCCGGTCGGACGCCGGTATGCCGTCCAGGGCGCCGATCCGGCCGGGCTCGGACGCCAGCAGGCCGCGCTGCTGCTCAGGGCTCAGCGCCCGCCACCAGCGGCGGACCTCGGCGGGTGTGGCGGTGCAGGGTAGCGAGTCGACCGCGGATCTCTCCTCGTAGCCGATCGCGGCGAGGCGCCGGGCCGTCGCGGCGTCCGCCTCCGCGGCCAACCGCAATGCCGCCGGGGCACCTTGCGCCGATTGCCCGGTCACCACGCCGCCGGGAGCGCCCGCGTGCGCGGAACCGGTCGGCATCGCCCGGGCCCTGGCCAGCTCCGCCGCGAACTCACTGAGGGCCTGGTCGGCGGCCCAGCAGCCCAGCCGGAAGAGGTTCAGCCGGCGGATCAGTCCGCCGAGGTGGGTGGTTACGGCGTCGGCGGCGGATCCGGTCCAGACAGCGGAGATGCGCGCGGCGTGGGCGCGCAGGTCGGCGGCCCACCGGCCGGCGGCCGCCGCCCAGGACCGCCAGGCCTGCGCGGCGTCGCGCCAGCTCGCGGGCTCGGTGGCCCGGAGCCGGGCCTGACTCGCGGCCGTCATGACGCCTCCCGGGCCATGCGGCGCCGCATGTGGTCAGGCCAGGCAAAGGGGGGTGGTGCGACAGTCATCGGATCCGGCGCCGAGCGTCCCCGCGCGCCGCCGGGCGTGGTGAGGGCGGGCAGCGGGGTCATCGGGTCCTCCGGAGGCGGGTCGCGGCGCGGTCGTCCGCGTCCTCGTAGGCCGCCGCGGCCGCCGCCATCTGGCGGGCCGCCGCCGCGACGTCGTCGGCCAGCGCGCGCAACCGCAGCCG
>NZ_JBEZXZ010000151.1:0-22067 GCF_040638275.1 Actinoplanes sp. NPDC026623
CGTCCGCCAGCACCAGCAGGGACGCCAGGCTCACGCCGGCCCGCCCCGTCCGCCGGCGCGGTGGCGCGGCGGTCCGATGTGCTGACCCGGCGCGCCCCGGCGGGCACCCGGCCGGCGGCGCGGCCGCGGGGCGAGCGGCTCGCCGGTGACGCGCCGACCCATCGGGGACCGGTGGGATGCGGGCATCAGAACAGGAAGTAACGCTGGGCCATGGGCAGCTCCGTCACCGGGTCCGGCTCGACGACCTCGCCGTCGATGCGGACGGTGAACGTGTCCGGCTCCACCTCGATGCGGGGCAGCGCGTCGTTGCGCGGCATGTCCGCCTTGCCGACCGATCGCGTGTCGGACACCGGCACCAGCGCCCGCTTGACGCCGATCCGGTCGCCGAGCAGGGCGTCGATCGCGGCCGGCGCCACGAACGCCACCGACGTCGCCGACGGCACCACCCCGTACGCGCCGAACATCGGGCGGGGCAGCATCGGCTGCGGTGTCGGTATCGAGGCGTTGGCGTCGCCCATCTGCGCCGAGGCGATCATGCCGCCCTTGATCACCAGGGCCGGCCGGACGGCGAAGAACGCCGGGTCCCAGAGGACCAGGTCCGCCAGCTTGCCCGGCTCGACCGAGCCGACCTGCTCCGCCATGCCGTGCGCGACCGCCGGGCAGATCGTGTACTTGGCCACGTACCGCTTCGCGCGCTCGTTGTCCGCGCGCCCGTCGCCGGGCAGGCTGCCGCGGCGGGCCTTCATCACGTGCGCGGTCTGCCAGGTGCGGATGATCACCTCGCCGACGCGGCCCATCGCCTGCGAGTCCGAGCCGATCATCGAGATCGCGCCGAGGTCGTGCAGCAGGTCCTCGGCCGCCATCGTGGACGGCCGGATCCGGCTCTCCGCGAACGCCAGGTCCTCGGGGACCGCCGAGTTCAGGTGGTGGCAGACCATCAGCATGTCGAGGTGCTCGCTGAGGGTGTTGCGGGTGTAGGGCCGGGTCGGGTTCGTCGACGACGGCAGCACGTGCGGGTGCGAGGCGACCGTGATGATGTCCGGCGCGTGCCCGCCGCCCGCCCCCTCGGTGTGGTACGCGTGAATCGACCGTCCCGCGATCGCCCGCAGCGTCTCCTCGACGAAGCCGGCCTCGTTGAGGGTGTCCGTGTGAATGGCCACCTGCACGCCCGAGGCGTCGGCCACCCGCAGCGCCGCGTCGATGACCGCGGGCGTGGTGCCCCAGTCCTCGTGCAGCTTGAAGCCGCCCGCGCCGCCGCGCAACTGCTCCCACATGGACTCCTGCGACATCGTGTTGCCCTTGCCGAGCAGCAGCACGTTGACCGGGCGCTGGTCCATCGACTCGAGCATCCGGGCCAGGTGCCAGGCGTTCGGGGTGACCGTGGTGGCCTTGGTCCCCTCGGCCGGTCCGGTGCCGCCGCCGACGATCGTGGTGATGCCGGAGGCCAGCGCGGTGTCCAGGATGGTCGGGCTGATCAGGTGCACGTGGCTGTCGATCGCGCCCGCGGTGAGGATCCTGCCGTTGCCGGCGATGATCTCGGTGCCGGGGCCGATCACCAGGTCCGGGTGGACCCCGTCCATGGTGTCGGGGTTGCCGGCCTTGCCGAGCGCAACGATCCGGCCGTCGCGGATGCCGACGTCGGCCTTGACGATGCCCCAGTGGTCGAGCACCACCGCGCCGGTGATCACCGTGTCCGGGGTGCCCTCGGCGCGGGTGGCGCGGGACTGGCCCATGGACTCGCGGATGACCTTGCCGCCGCCGAAGACGACCTCGTCGCCGGGGTGCGGTCCGGCGCTGCGGTCCTCCTCGATCTCGATCAGCAGATTGGTGTCGGCGAGCCGGATCCGGTCGCCGGCGGTGGGGCCGTAGAGGGCGGCGTAGCGCCCGCGGTCGAGGGTGCTCACCGGGGGCTCCCGTTCGACGGTTGTTCCGCCTCAGCGGTCCCGTCCGCGTCGTCGTCGTCGGCAGCGTCGGCGGAGGCGGCGGAGGAGGCAGAGGGGGAGCCGGCGGCGGCCGGGGCCGCGGCGGGGTCGAGCGGACCGCCGGCCAGGCCGCGCAGGCCGGGCACGATCCGGTTGCCGGTGAAGGGCACCAGGTCGACGTCGCGGGGCAGGCCCGGCTCGAAGCGCACCGAGGTGCCGGCGGGCACCGCCAGCCGGTGCCCCCAGGCGGCGTCCCGGTCGAAGTCGAGGGCCGCGTTGGACTCGGCGAAGTGGTAGTGCGAGCCGACCTGCACGGGCCGGTCGCCGGTGTTGCGCACCGTCAGCGAGCGCACCGGGCGCCCGGCGTTGATGGTGATGTCGCCGTCCCCGGCGAGGATCTCCCCGGGCACGATCATGAGATCGGCCCGTGCACGGTGACCAGCTTGGTGCCGTCCGGGAAGGTCGCCTCGACCTGCACCTCGGCGAGCATCTCCGGCACGCCGTCCATGACGTCCTCGCGGCCGAGCACGCGGCGCCCGGCGTCCATGAGATCGGCCACCGTCCGGCCGTCGCGGGCGCCCTCGAGCAGGAAGGCGGTGATGATCGCTGTCGCCTCGGGGTGGTTGAGGCGCAGGCCCCGCTCCCGCCGGCGCCGCGCCACGTCGGCCGCGACGTGGATGAGCAGGCGTTCCTGCTCGTGCTGACTGAGGAACAAACGAACCTCCCCTGATCGAGTGATGCTCGCAGCCCGACGTTTCCGGCGTGTTACCCGCAGCGTTGTTCTTGATCAAACCGATCAGACCACGACAAGGGCGCAAACCCGGGCGACCACGCCAGCCAAGTGTCCCTGTTGATGCGGTCCGGTGCCGACCGATACCGCCGGTGCGGCGGATGGGGCATCCTGGATCGAGGATGGACACCGACGGGTCCCGATCGGAGATCCCCCGCGGCCGGGCGGTGGAGCGTGTCGCCCTGCCCGCGGGGCCGGCGCGTGACCTGCGGGACGCGGTGTACCGGCTGTACGCGGAGGCGGACTGTCCCCGGCTGGACGACCTGGCCCGGGCGATCGCGGCGGCCGACGACCTGCCCGGCTCGCCGAAGAAGGACCTGCGGGCGCTCGCCGGGGACGCGGCGGGCGCCGAGGCCCTGTTCGTGCAGGCGGTCAACCGGGGCGACGCCGACGCGCTGTTCGGCCTGATCTGGCTACGGGAGCGGGCCGGCGACACCGACGGCGCCCGCCGGATCTGGGCGTACGGGCTGACCGGGTCCGCCGGGCTCGCGACCGGCCTGGAATTCGGGCCTCAGGCGGTGTAGAGGACGGCGTCGATCTCGATGTCGAAGCCCACCAGCGGCACCGGCAACGTGGTGCGTACCGGCAGGTGGTCGCCCTTGATGTACTGCGGGTAGATCTCGTTGAGCTCCGCGAAGTCGGCGAAGTCGCGCAGGTAGACGCCGACCCGGACGGCCTGGTCGAGGCTGCTGCCCGCGGCCCGCGCCACGGCCTCCAGGTTGCGGAACGCGGCGTGCGCCTGCTCGGCGAAGGTGCCCGTCACCCGGGTGCCGTCCGGCAGGGCCGGGATGGCGCCGGCCAGATAGACGGTGTCGCCGGCGACGACGGCGTGCGAGTACGGGCCGCCGACGGGCGCGGCCTGGTCGGTGACGATGGCGTGCTTGGGCATCAGGAACTCCTGGTGGGTCGGGGAAACTGTTCGGTAAGACCGTCCGCGCCGACCAGCGGCGCGACGAGCAGATTGCGCACCTCGCGTTCGCGCCGGTCGAGGGCGGCGCGCTGTGCGGGGGTGAGCGGGATCCACGGCGCCGCCGGTGCCGGCAGCCGGGGGACGAGGCGGCGGCCGGCGACGTACGTCGCCTCGTTGACCAGCCGCAGCGGGGCGTGCCGGACCTGGCGGTGCGCGTCCACCACCTCGAACGACCCTTCCTCGATCCGGAACACCGCGACGTCGGCGGGCGCGCCCACCTCCAGGGTGCCGCCGGGCAGGCGGAGGGCGCGGGCCGGGCCGGCCGTCGCCGCGGCGATGACCTCGGTCAGCGGGAGGCCGGCGGCCAGCAGCTTGGCCATCGTCGTCGGCAGGTCGAAGACGGGCCCGTGCACCGAGCGGGCGTGCAAGTCGGTGGAGACCGTGTCCGGCCCCAGCCCCGCCGCGATCTGCTCCTCCAGCACGTCGAAGGCGAACCCGCCCGAGCCGTGCCCGATGTCGAGCAGCACGCCCCGCTCCCGGGCCGCGTGCACGGCCCGGCCCAGCGGCGCCGCGATGCCGCTGGCGCAGTGCGTGACGATGTCGCCCGGGCGCAGCAGGCCCAGGACCTCGTCGAGCCGGGGTGGCGCCGTACCGATGTGGACCATGACCGGGAGGTCGCAGGCGTCGCCGACCGCGAGGCCGCGGCGCAGCGGCTCGACGCCGTTCTCGCCGACCGTCTCGCGGTCGATGCGGACCTTGACGCCGCGGATCAGTTCGCGGTTGGCCAGCACGGTGTCGATGGCGAGGCCGGTATCGCAGGCGGCCAGGTCGCGGCTCTCGCCGGTGCGCCCGGCCAGCCCCACCGCGGAGATGTTGAGCAGCACCGGCACCCGCACGGCCGCCCCGGCGACGGCCCGCCGCAGCCCGTCCAGGGTGTACGCACCGGCCGAGCCGGCATCGACCCAGGTGGTGACCCCGGAGTACCAGGCGATCGGGTCGGGCTCGATGCCCCAGTAGCCGGGACCGACGTGGGTGTGCAGGTCGATCAGGCCGGGCGTGACCAGCAGCCCGGTGACGTCGACGACGGTGTGCGCGTCGCGGGGCAGCCCGGGGCCGGCCGCCGCGATCCGGCCGCCGGAGATCGCGAGGTCCCCGGGCCCGGTGCCGTAGAGGTCGCCGCCGGTCAGCAGCAGGTCGTGGCTCATGTGGACGGGTCCTTTCCGGTCGGGCCGGCGTCGAGGGCCGCGGCGATGGACAGCCGGTAGAGCCGGGAGGGCCGGCCCCGGCGGTGCACCTGGGAGCTGCCGTCGCCGACGGCCAGCCGGGACTCGCCGAGCTTGCGGATCAGCCGCCGCCCGCTCGGGTCGGTGATGCCCAGGGCGCGGGCCAGGTCGCTGGGGGAGACCGCCCGGCCGGCCAGGGAGCGTTCGATCGCGGCGAGCCGGGACAGCGTCGCCGGGCTGAGCCCGACCCGCCCGGCCAGCGCCTCGATCCCGCCGTGCTCGCGGTAGGTGTATGCCAGCGGCGGCCCGGAGGCGCCCATCGGCCCGATCATCGCGCCGTTGTCGGAGATCAGGTAGGCGCCCGGATCGGCGTCCTGCCCGGCCCGGTCGGCAGCCTTCTCGGCCAGCGCCACGCAGACCCGGGCCGAGTCGCCCAGGCCGAAGCCGGCCACCGCGCGTACGCCGAGATTGTCGCGGGCCGCGGCGAGCAGGGGCAGGCCGGTCCAGTGGCGGGTGGCCGCCTCGAAGAGCGCGGCGTGCGCGAGGACGACGACCCCGCGCCGCCCCCGGTCGTCGATCCAGGCGTCCGCGAACTCGGGGGTGTCGCGCAGCAGGCGCGCCAGCCCGGCGCTCTCGCCGGGCCCGGCGATCAGGAACACCCCGGCGGCGAGGCGCCGGCCGTCGGCTCGCCGGCCGTGGATCCGCAGCGCGAGCTCGTGCAGGTCGGCCCGGATCGTGCCGGCGGTGGCCGGCGCGCCCAGCACCGCGACCGTGCCGTCGAGGGCCGCGGCGACCCCGGTGCGCCCGCTGATCACGTAGCGGGCGCCGGTCCGGGCCAGGTGCTCGCGGTGGAAGGCGACGACGTCGGCGACGGGCTGGTCCGCCTCGAACGGCAGGCACGCGATCGCCGTGCGGTCCAGGTCGAGCGCGTCCGCCACCTCGTCGACGGTCTCCCGGGTGAACGTGTCGATGCTGACCGGGGTGGCGGGCCAGCCGTTGCCGCGGGCCCGGGACCAGGCCAGCGCGAGGTCGAGGGCGGCCGATCTGGTGATCGCGACCGGCAGGCCCGGCGGCAGCAGATCCCGGGAGCGCGCGTACGGGACCAGCCCGAGCAGCAGCCCGTCCGGGCCCGCGCGCAGCAGCTCGGCGACCCGGTCGCGGATCTGGTCCTCGTGCTCGTAGACGGCGAAGGCGAACGTGACGCCGGACAGATTCCGGGCCGCCTCCTCGAAGCGGGCGCGATGGCCGGCGTGCAGCACCAGGCCGATCATCATCGCCGCACCCACCCGTTCGACAGTGGTAGTTCGTAATTGGTCCGTAGTAGCGTGCGCGAAAGCTCCAACGCGGTCAAGCCTGAGGAGACCGACATGACCCTCGACATCCCCGACGAGCTCATCGACTGGCGGGCCAAGGGCTTCTGGCTGCCCTTGGGCGAGGTGACGGTGCGTGACTTCGTCGCCGCCCGGCACTCGCTCTTCGACGGCTCCTTCACCTGGCCGCTGCTCGTGGTCCGGGACTCGGCGGTGCGGGCGAACATCGCGACGATGGCCGGGTACGCGGACCGGCACGGCTTCTCCTTCGCGCCGCACGCCAAGACGACGATGGCGCCGACGCTGCTGGACGCCCAGCTCGCGGCCGGGGCGTGGGCGCTGACCGTGGCGACCGCGAGCCAGGCCCTGGTGCTGCGCCGGCTCGGCGTGCCCCGGGTGCTGATCGCCAACCAGGTGCTGGATCCCACGGCGCTGCGCTGGCTGGCGGCCGAGGCGGCCCGGGGCTGGGAGGTGTTCGTGCAGGTCGATTCGGTGGCGGCGGTCGAGGCGGTCGCCGCCGCGGGCGGGCTGGCGGTGCTTGTCGAGCTCGGTCACGCGGGCGGGCGCACCGGCTGCCGCACCGTCGAGGAGGCGCTGGCCGTGGCCCGGGCGGCGGCCGCCGCGCCAGGGGTCGGCCTCGCCGGGGTCACCGCGTACGAGGGCGGGCTGCCGGACGCGGACGCGGTCGATGAACTGCTCGCCACCCTGGCCGCGGCGGCGCGGGCGATGACCGGGCTGCTCGGCGCCGAGGTGCTCGTGTCGGCCGGCGGCAGCGCGTGGTTCGACCGGGTGATCAAGGCGCTGGCGGGACAGTGGCTCGACGGGCACCGGGTCCGTGCCGTGCTGCGCAGCGGCGCCTCGGTCACCCACGACGACGGCTTCTACGCCGAGCGGACGCCGTTCAACCGCGAGCCGGAGCAGGGCACCCTCGCCGCGGCGCTGGAGCTGTGGGCGCAGGTGCTGTCCACGCCGGAGCCGGGGCTGGCGATCGTCGGGATGGGCAAGCGGGACGCGCCCTTCGACGAGGGCCTGCCCACGGCCCAGGGGCTGACCGTGACCAGGCTGAACGACCACCACGCGTACGTGACCGGCGGCGCGGTCGCCGTGGGTGACCTCGTCCGGTTCGGGCTGTCGCATCCCTGCACCGCGTTCGACAAGTGGCGGTTCATTCCGGTGGTGGACGACGCCGACGTGGTCGTGGACGTGCTGCACACGTACCTCTAAACGAGCCATTTACGAACTACTGGAGGCGCCGTGATCCCGCTACCGGTTTCAGTGACCCGCCGGACCGGCGGCTTCGCCCTGAGCGGGACGGATCCGATCGCCGCCGAACCCGGGCTGGAGGGGGTCGCCGCCTGGCTGCGCGGCCTCATCCCGGCCGGCGGCATCGGCCTGCGGCTCGGTGCCGACCTGCCGCCGGAGGGCTACGTCCTGGACGTTTCCGCGCGGGGCGCCGAGATCCGCGGCGGCTCCCCGGCGGGCGTCTTCTACGGCGCGCAGACGCTGCGGCAACTCCTGCCCGCGGCCACGCTGCGGCCACACCGCGGCGGCGGCCCGCCGCTCGTGCCGGCGGTGCGGATCGAGGACGCGCCACGCTTCGCCTGGCGCGGGGTGCTGCTCGACGTTGCCCGGCACTTCATGCCGGTCGCCGGCGTGCTGCGCTTCATCGATCTGGCCGCGTTCCACAAGCTCAACGTGCTGCACCTGCACCTGACCGACGACCAGGGCTGGCGGGTCGAGGTGCCCGGCCTGCCCCGGCTCACCTCGGTGGGCGCGTGGCGCGCGGAGTCGATGCTGGGCTCGCGGATCCACGGCCGCTACGACGCCCGCCCGCACGGCGGCTTCTACACCGCGGACGACCTGCGGGAGATCGTCGCGTACGCCGCCGAGCGGCACGTCACCGTCGTGCCCGAGATCGACATGCCCGGCCACATGCAGGCCGCCATCGCCGCCTATCCGGAGCTGGGCAGCGGCGCCGCCCGCGAGGTGCGCACCTCCTGGGGGATCTCGAAGCACGTCCTCAACGTCCGCGAGGAGACCCTCGACTTCTGCCGCGAGGTGCTCGATCACGTCTGCGCGATCTTCCCGAGCGAGCTGATCGGCATCGGCGGCGACGAGTGCCCGGCCGACGAGTGGAACGACCCGGCCGCCCGCGAGCGGATCGCGGCGGAGGGCCTGGCCGGCCCGGCCGGCCTGCAGGCCTGGTTCACCGCCCGGATGGCCGAGCACCTGGCGAGCCGGGGCCGGCGGGTGTTCGGCTGGGACGAGATCCTCGCCGGCGGCGCGCCCGCCGGCGCCACCATCGCCGCCTGGCGCGGCACGGAGCCGGCCGTGCTCGCCGCCCGGTCCGGCCACGACGTGGTCTCCTGCCCGGACAACTCGGCCTACCTCGACTACCGCCAGTCCGACGACCCGGGCGAGCCCACCCCGGTCGGCACCCTGCTGACCCTCGCCGACGTGTACGCCTTCGAGCCGGTACCGGCGGGCCTCACCGACCGGGAGGCCGAGCGGATCATCGGCGCGCAGGCGAACGTCTGGACCGAGCACATGGAGTCGCAGCGCCGCGTCGACTACCAGACCTACCCGCGGCTGTGCGCCCTGGCCGAGGTGGCGTGGGGCCCGCGGCGGCGCGACCTCGCGGACTTCGAGGCCCGGCTGGGCCCGCACCTCGGTCGCCTGGACGCGCTCGGGGTCGGCTACCGGCCGCCGTCCGGGCCGCGCCCCGGCGACGCCCGGCCCGGCGCGCCGGGCCACCCCCGGGACCTGGCCGACCGGCTCGCCGAGGTGCACGAGATGACGGCGGACCTGCGGGCGCCGCGCTTGACGCCGAAAGCGGGCGCCTGATCGGATGATCGGCAGCGTCGCAGTGCACCCGGCTAACAGGCCGCCGCGGGCATGGAGGCGCCGGACCATGGGACACCCGTGCACAACGACTTCGGCGAGTACGCCCGCTTCCTGGCGTACGGAAATCAAATGATCGAGGTTCACGCCGACCTGCGCGACCGGCTGGCCGACCTGCGCGAGGGCGTCGTCCCCGAGCGCGACCTGGCCGCGCACTGCCTGACCTTCTGCGCCGCGGTGACCCGGCACCACACCGGCGAGGACACGAGCGTGTTCCCCGTGCTCGCCGAGCGCCACCCCGAGCTGCGGGATTTCCTGGCTGCACTCGTCCGCGACCATCGCATGATCGCCCATCTGCTGGCCGGGGTGGACGCGGCGGCACGCAGGCTCGACGGCGAGGCGGACCACGAACGGGTGGCGTGGATCCAGCGCGAGCTGGACGGGCTCGCCGCGATCCTGGAGACCCACTTCATCGGCGAGGAGAAGCGGCTCGTGGCCGTCCTGAACGCCATCGACCCGTCCGTGGGATTGACCGGCCTCGTGGGGTAGAACGTACAGTTTCGACAGCACTCAGTGCTTAGAACATAGCTCTACGTGACTAGGTGGGTGTCCGTGTGAGTGCTTCGGAACTGCGGGACCAGACGCTCAAGCGCCAGCGGGAGCTGGCCGCCCGGCATGCGGTGCTGAGCCGCCTCGTGCCGGAGCAGGAGCGCCACGCCGACCAGCTCGTCCGGGTCTTCGACGCCACGAACGACCTCATCGCGGTGCTGGACCGGGTGGACGCGCGCTCCGCGCGGCGCCGCATGCTGACGGCCATCGCGCTGCTCGGCCTGGTCGTCGTGCTCGCCGTTCTGGTCGCCGCCGGCCTGCTGCCCGCGTACGGGTTGATCGCGGCGCTCGCGCTGCTCGTGGCGGCGGTCGCCGTCTGGACCGCCGCCCGGGGCCTCGCCGCCGATCAGCGGGAGGTCGCCCCGTGAGCAACCTCGACGAACAGACCGACCTGGCCCGGGTCGCGGACGGGCTGCGCAGCGAGTTCCGCCGGCGGATCGCCGTGCTGCGGGGCCAGCTGATCGATCAGATCCAGCAGGCGAGCGAGGTCGCCGAGCAGCGGGCCCGGGAACTGGAGGCCCGTCTCGACGCCGGTGAGGTGCGGCTGGGCGAGCTGCGCGGGGCCCGGCAGGCGGTCGCCCGGCTCAGCGGCGAGATCCATCTCATCGAGGGGCGGCTGCGCCTCGAGCACGGCGTGCTGCCGATCGACCTGGACGAGGTCTCGCCGGTTCTCGAGCCGCTGGTCGCGGTGGTGCGCGAGGCCGAGGACCTCCGATCCACCATCCTGGACGACGAGAGCAGGGCGGCGTACACCGAGCGGATCACCGCGTACGAGGAATTGGAGAAGGGTGTGGAGGCCGGCCGGGAGCTGGCGCTCGACGCCAGCCGGGCGCTCGCCGCCGAGCGGGCCGGCCGGCGCGCGTTCCGCCGGGCCGCGGCGGCGTACCGGCGGGAGCGGGAGCGGCTGCGCGCGCAGACCGAGGAGCTGCGCACCACCCAGGCCGGCTGCGAGGCCGCCCGGGAGGCGCTGGCACAGGACGCCGTCCAGCGGCAGCTGTACCGGTCGCATCGCGGCACGAAGGCGGCCGAGGAGCTCGCGGTGCACGTGCAGGACCGCATCGACGCCGCGGTCGGCGCGCACGCGCTGTTCCCGGCCTGGTTCACGATCACCGACCTCGGCCATCGGCCGCCGGCCGCCCGGGCCGCGCAGTGGCGGGTCGTGGCGACCCAGGTCGTGCTCTACCGGATGACCTACCGGGTCACGCATCCGGTGCTGGCCCTGGGCCCGGAGCCCGAGGGCGGCCACCGCGCCGGACGGCACGCCGCCATCCTCACCGCGCTGGGCCGTCTCGCCGAGTAGGCATAGTCACTTTTTTTACTATACATTTTTTTGTATATTGGCCTCCGCCGGTGTTTCCGAGGGGAGTCCGATGACGACGAGCGTGGACGGTGCCGCCGACCGGTACCCGACGTTGCTGAGCCCGCTGGACCTGGGCCACACGGTGCTGCGCAACCGGGTGGTGATGGGCTCCATGCACACCAAGCTCGAGGACCGGGCGCGCGACCTGCCCAAGCTGGCGGCCTTCTTCGCCGAGCGCGCCCGCGGCGGCGTCGCCCTGATGGTGACGGGCGGCTACGCACCGACGTGGCGCGGCTGGCTGGCGCCGTTCGGCAGCCGGATGACCCGCGAGAGCCACGCCGGCGCGCACCGCGTCGTGACCGACGCCGTGCACGAGCACGACGGCAAGATCCTGCTGCAGGTGCTGCACGCCGGCCGGTACTCCTACCACCCGTTCAGCCTGAGCGCGTCGGGCCGCAAGTCGCCGATCACGCCGTTCCGGCCGCGGGCGATGACGACCCGGCAGGTCGACCGGACCGCCACCGCCTTCGCCCGGGCCGCGTCGCTGGCCCGCCGCGGCGGCTACGACGGCGTGGAGATCATGGGCTCCGAGGGGTACCTGATCAACCAGTTCCTCGCCGCCCGCACGAACGACCGCGGCGACGCCTGGGGCGGCACGGCCGCGAAGCGGATGCGGTTCCCGCTGGAGATCGTCCGGCGCACCCGGGACCTGGTCGGCGACGACTTCATCGTCCAGTACCGGATCAGCCTGCTCGACCTGGTCGACAACGCGCAGTCCTGGGAGGAGACCGCCGAGCTCGCCCTGGGGCTGCAGGAGGCCGGCGTGTCGATCCTCAACACCGGGATCGGCTGGCACGAGGCCCGGGTGCCGACGATCGTGACCTCGGTGCCGCCCGCGGCCTTCGCCTGGGTCACCGGCAAGCTCCGCAAGGAGGTGTCGATCCCGGTCGTCGCCTCCAACCGGATCAACAACCCCGAGGCCGCCGAGCACGTCCTCGCCTCCGGCGACGCCGACCTCGTCTCGATGGCCCGCCCGCTGCTGGCCGACGCGGAGTGGGTCGCCAAGACCGCGCAGCGGCGCGAGCGCGAGATCATCACCTGCATCGCCTGCAACCAGGCCTGCCTGGACCACACCTTCCGCAACCAGCGGGCCACCTGCATGCTCAACCCGCGCGCGGGCTTCGAGACCGAGCTGAAGCTGCTGCCCACCCGCACGGTCAAGCGGGTCGCGGTGGTCGGCGCCGGCCCGGCCGGGCTCGCCGCCGCGATCGAGCTGGCCGGCCGCGGCCACCGGGTCGAGCTGTTCGAGGCCGCGGACGCCATCGGCGGCCAGTTCCGGCTCGCCGCGCGGATCCCCGGCAAGGAGGAGTTCGCCCGCACCCTCGACTACTACCGCCACATGATCGGCGTCCGCGGCGTGACGCTCCACCTCGGCGTGCGCGCCACGGTGGCGGAACTGGCCGGCTTCGACGAGGTCGTCGTCGCCACCGGCGTACGCCCGCACGTGCCGGACATCCCCGGCGTCGAGCACCCGAAGGTCGTCACCTACCAGCAGCTCATCGGCGGCGACGCCACCGCCGGCGACCGGGTCGCGATCGTCGGGGCGGGCGGCATCGGCTTCGACGCGGGCGAGTTCCTGCTGCACGAGCCGAACGAGCCGCTCGAGCACTGGATGCGGCGCTGGGGTGTCGCCGACCCGCAGACCGCGCCCGGCGGCCTGGCCACCAAGGTGAAGGCGCCGCCCCGCCGGGAGGTCTACCTGCTGCAGCGCAAGGCGACCGCCCTCGGCAAGGGCCTGGGCAAGACCACCGGGTGGGTGCACCGCGCCACGCTGCAGGACGGCGGGGTCACGATGCTGCGCTCGGTGGAGTACCTCCGCGTCGATGACGACGGGCTGCACATCTCGGTGCCCGCCGACCCGCGCAACCCCAGGTCCGCCCGCGAGCGCCGGGTGCTCGAGGTGGACACGGTGGTGCTGTGCGCCGGGCAGACCTCCGTCCGCGACCTCGTCGCCCCGCTCGAGGAGCGCGGCGTCCGGGTGCACGTCATCGGCGGTGCCGACGTCGCCGCCGAGCTCGACGCCAAACGGGCGATCAAGCAGGCCACCGAGCTCGCCGCCGTCATCTGAGCAAGTCTTCTTTGGAGCCGAACGATGCAACAGGCCGCACCCGCCACCAAGCACGTGAGCACCCGGGTCGAGAACGGGATCGCACACGTGCGGCTCGACCGCCCGGACAAGCTCAACGCGCTCACCCTCGACACCCTTGACGACCTGATCCGCACCGCGCGGTGGCTGCGGCGCGACCGCACGCTGCGCGCCGTCGTGATCGCCGGCGAGGGCGAGTCGTTCACCTCCGGCCTGGACATCGCCGGGGTGCTGCGCACCCCCGGCCGCATCGTGCGGGCGTTCGTGCCGGTGCCGTGGCGCGGCACCAACACCTTCCAGGAGGCCTGCTGGGCCTGGCGGCGCATCCCGGTGCCCGTCATCGCGGCCGTGCACGGCCACTGCTACGGCGGCGGCGTCCAGATCGCCCTGGCCGCGGACCTGCGGTTCGCGACGCCCGGTTCGAAGTGGTCGGTGCTGGAGGGCAAGTGGGGGATCATCCCCGACATGACCGGCATCCGCAGCCTCACCGAGGTGGTCGGCATCGACGTCGCCAAGCGGCTCACCATGACCGCCGAGCGGATCAGCGGCACCGAGGCGCAGCGCCTCGGGCTGGTGACCGAGCTGCACGAGGACCCCGTCCGTGCCGCGACCGACTTCGCCGAGTCCCTGCTCAGCAGGTCGCCGGACGCGATCGCCGCGGCCAAGCGCCTGCTGAACGGCGCGCTGACCCGCAGCGCCCGCCGCACCTTCGCCCGGGAGCGGCGCGAACAGCTCCGGCTGCTCCGGCTGCCGAACACCGGCCTGCTCCGGCGCGCCGTGCAGACGAAGAGCACGCCCGAGTTCCGGCCCCGGGCCCGGTGACGCCGCGCGGCGTCCGCGGCCTCACGCGGGAATGACGAGCGGTCCGTAGGATGCGACCGTGGCACTGAGGAACGCGTTGCTGGCTGCCCTGATCGATCGCGAATCGTCGGGGTACGACCTCGCCAAGGAGTTCAGTGTCTCCGTCGCCAACTTCTGGACCGCGACGCCGCAGCAGCTCTACCGCGAGCTCGAGAAGATGCAGGCCGAGGGGCTGCTGTCGGCGCGCGTCGTCAAGCAGGAACGGCGGCCCGACAAGCGGCTCTTCTCCGTCACCGCGGCGGGGCGGGCCGCCCTCGGCGAGTTCACCCGGCGGGAGCCGAAGTCGACAACCGTCCGGGATGAACTCCTGGTCCAGGTCGAGGCGCTCGCCTACGCCGACGTCGGCTGCGTCCAGTCGTCGATCCGGTCCCGCATCGAGTCCAGCAGTCAGCGGCTCGCGGCGTACGAACGCAGCCTTGCCGACATCCTCGGCGACCGCACCGACGACGAGTTCCTCGCCACCGGCAGCCGGATCGGCCCCTACCTGACGCTGCACCGGGGCATCAGCTTCGAGCGCGAGAACATCGCCTGGGGGCGCCGCGCCCTCGACATCCTCGCGCGGCGCTACCCCGATTCCGCGGGTGGCTGACGCCGCGCGGTAATCCGTACCGGTGACCTCCCGATTTGGGGGATGGGCCGCGGCCGGTACGCGATCTTAAAGTGCTTCTATGCCGCTCTGCGGCGTTCTGCGCCCGATGGTGTGAGCGCACCCCTCGTCGCCATGTGAGCGGAGCCGTGCCATGTCCGTATTCCGTGCCGCCAATTCCACCACCGCCTGGCCGGCCCCGGCCGACCCCTACGACGACGGTCCGACCGAACGCCTCGCCTCCGCCGATTCGGACGGACCCGCCGAGCCGCCACCGCGCCGCGGCGTCGTCTTCGCCGTGCTGCTGGCGATGCTCGCGCTGCTCGTCTCCGCCGGATCGGGGCTGATCGCCTGGCGGGCGCTGGGCCGGGCCGACGAGGCCTTCACCCGGTCGTCGGCCGGTGCCTCCGCGCCGGTCACCACCTATACGGACGAGGAACTGCGGATCCAGGCCGGGTGCGGCACGACGACCTTCGTCGACCTGGACGAGCCGCGGGTGAACGTGGCGGCGGCGGCCGGGGATCTGCGCTTTGAGAGCCACTGCGAGCCGGACGCGGCGCCGCGGCTCGCGCCGGGGCCGGGCGCGGCGGCGGCCGGCCTGTCGAAGGACGCGGCCGCCGGGCAGGTGGGCTGCGCCGCCGCGATCAGCACCGCGGCGCTGGACGGTGCCACGACCGTCCCGGCGACCAAGGGCCTGATCCTGTGCATCCTCACCGGCCCGGGCGCCGCGCCCTCACCTTCCGCGGCGTCACCGTCAGTGGCGTCGCCCTCCGCGTCCGCGTCGGCCGCGTCCGCCATCGACGCCGGTGTCGGCGGGCCGGGCGTGCGGATGGTCCGGGTCGAGGTCACCGAGGTGACCGCCGACGGCACGGCGAACCTGCGGGCAACCTCGTGGGCCGTGCGGTGAGCGCGGGGCGTAGCTGACACAATGTCAGGTGCGCCCGTGAAATTCTGTGAGGAGACTCTTCCGTGATCCGTACCCATGACGCCGGTAGCCTGCGCGCGAGCCACGCCGGTCAGACGGTGACGCTCGCCGGGTGGGTCGCCCGCCGGCGCGACCACGGAGGCGTCATCTTCGTCGACCTGCGCGACGCCTCGGGCGTCGTGCAGGTGGTCTTCCGCGAGGAGGACGCCCACGCGCTGCGCAACGAGTTCTGCGTGCAGGTCACCGGCGAGGTCACCCAGCGCCCGGACGGCAACGAGAACCCCGAGCTGCCCACCGGCGCCATCGAGGTCACCGCCGCCGAGCTGGTCGTGCTCTCCGAGTCCGCGCCGCTGCCGCTGCCCGTCGACGACGCCATCACGGCCTCCGACGACCTGCGCCTCAAGTACCGCTACCTCGACTTGCGCCGCAGCGGCCCGGCGAACGCGCTGAAGCTGCGCAGCCGGGCCAACCAGATCGCCCGCGAGGTGCTGCACGCCCGCGACTTCAACGAGATCGAGACGCCGACCCTCACCCGGTCGACGCCCGAGGGTGCCCGCGACTTCCTGGTCCCGGTCCGCCTGCAGCCCGGCTCCTGGTACGCGCTGCCGCAGTCGCCGCAGCTGTTCAAGCAGCTGCTGATGGTCGCGGGCATGGAGCGCTACTACCAGATCGCCCGCTGCTACCGCGACGAGGACTTCCGCGCCGACCGGCAGCCCGAGTTCACCCAGCTCGACATCGAGATGTCCTTCGTGACCCAGGACGACATCATCGAGCTCGGCGAGGAGCTCGTCGTCAAGCTGTGGGGCGAGCTCGCCGATTACCAGGTGCAGACGCCGATCCCGCGGATCACCTGGACCGACGCGATGAACCGCTACGGCTCCGACAAGCCCGACCTGCGTTACGGCGTCGAGCTGACCGACCTGACCGACTACCTGCGCGGCACCGCGTTCCGCGTCTTCGCCGGCGCGATCGACGCCGGCGGCTACGTCGGCGCCGTGGTCATGCCCGGCGGCGCGGCGCAGACCCGCAAGGAGCTCGACGGCTGGCAGGACTGGGCCAAGGCCCGCGGCGCCCGGGGCCTGGCCTATGTGGTGCTCGACGCCGAGACCGGCGAGGCCCGCGGCCCGGTGGCCAAGAACCTGTCCGCCGAGCACCTGGCCGGGCTGGGCGACGCGGTCGGCGCCAAGCCGGGCGACGCCGTCTTCTTCGCCGCGGCGACCGAGCGGCGCGAGGCGCAGGAGCTGCTCGGCGCGGCGCGCATCGAGATCGCCAAGCGTTCCGGCCTGATCGACGCCTCGACGTGGGCGTTCTGCTGGGTCGTCGACGCGCCCATGTTCGAGAAGACGGACGAGGGCGGCTGGACGGCCGTGCACCACCCCTTCACCTCGCCGAACGACCAGTGGTTGGACAACTTCGAGGAGGCGCCGGACCGGGCGCTGGCCTACGCGTACGACATCGTCGTCAACGGCAACGAGATCGGCGGCGGCAGCGTCCGTATTCACCGCGGCGACGTGCAGAGCCGGGTCTTCGACCTGCTCGGCATCACCCCGGAGGAGGCGCAGGACAAGTTCGGCTTCCTGCTCGAGGCGTTCAAGTACGGCCCCCCGCCGCACGCCGGCATCGCGCTCGGCTGGGACCGCACCTGCATGCTGCTCTCCGGCAACGAGTCGATCCGCGAGGTCATCGCGTTCCCGAAGACCCGCGGCGGCTTCGACCCGCTGACCGGCGCGCCCACCCCGGTCACCGCGCAGCAGCGGCTGGAGGCGGGCATCGACGCCAAGCCGAAGCCCGGCACCGCGACGCCGGGCACGGACGGCGCCGCCGTACCGGTGAAGCACTCCAACTGATCGCTGCGGCCTGGCCGTACTGCCGTGCGGTCGGGCCGGGGCGATGATGTGCCGGTGGGCATGGAGGAGGACCCGGAGCGGCTGCCGTTCTGGCGGCGGTTCAGCGAGGGCGAGCGCCACTGGCCGTACGCCCTCGCGGTAGCGGCGATGATCGGGCTGCAGGTGGCCCTGCCGGACCGCTACAACCTCGGCGCGTGGTGGGCGCTGCCCGGCGTCGAGGTCATCATCGTGGTGCTGCTGGTGGCGGCGAACCCGCGCCGGCTGGAGCGCCGCACGCGCGCGCTGCGCCGGCTCAGCCTCATGCTGATCGCGGTCGCCAGTCTCGGCACCGCCTGGTCGGTCTTCCGGCTCGTCGAGGAGCTGACCAGCGGGCACGGCGCCGGGAGCGCGGCGGAGCTGCTGGGCAGCGGCGCCGCGATCTGGCTGATCAACGTGCTGACGTTCGCGGTCTGGTACTGGGAACTCGACCGGGGCGGGGCGCCGGCGCGGGCGGCCGGCACCGATCCGTACCCGGACTTCCTCTTTCCGCAGATGACCTCGCCCGGCATGGTGCCGGGGCACTGGCGGCCGCAGTTCGCCGACTATCTCTATCTGGCGTTCACCAACGCGACCGCGTTCAGCCCGACGGACACGCTGCCGCTGTCGCGCTGGGCCAAGTTGACGATGATGCTCGAGGCGGCGATCTCGCTGGTCACGGCTGCTTTGGTGATCGCGAAGGCGGTCAACGCCCTGGGCTGAGCGCTGCACAAGAAGCTTGCATAACTTGTATGCACAGGTAGTATGCAACTCATGGAACCCATTCAGGTTCATCTCGACAACAAGCAGATCCAGGTGCTCGCCCACCCGCTGCGGGCCCGGCTGCTCGGCCGGCTGCGGCTCGACGGCCCGGCCACCGCCACGAGGCTGGCCGAGGTGCTCGGCACCAACACCGGCGCGACCAGCTACCACCTGCGCCGGCTCGCCGACGTCGGGCTCGTCGCGGAGGAGCAGGGCGCCGGGCGCGGCCGCGAGCGCTGGTGGCGCGCGGAGCACGACGTGACCAGCTGGCAGCGCGACTCGTTCACCGGCGACCCGGACGCGGTCGCCGCCTCCGACTGGCTGGACGGCTTCGCCCTGCGGCAGTTCGTCGACCGCGTCGAGCGCTGGCGCGGCGTCCGCGCCGACGAGTCGCCCGAGTGGCGCGCCGCCGTGAGCTTCTCCGACTACCTGCTCAACCTCGGCGCCGAGCAGCTCACCGCCCTGGGCGCCGAGCTCGAGACGGTCGTCGAGCGATACCGCAGGCTCGGTGAGACCGACCCGGCGCCGGACGCCCGCCAGATCCTGTTCTATCTGTACGGCGTGCCGAGTGTGGAGCAAGGCGGGCAACCATGACCGCGCTCACCGCGAGTCAGGCCCGCCGCCGCTTCCTGGTGCTGCTCGCCCTGCGGTGGTTCCCGGTCGGCCTGATGATCCCGGTGGCCGTCCTGCTCCCGCTGGACCGCGGCCTCACCCTGGCCCAGTACGGCTCGGCCGCCGCCCTGCAGGGCATCACGGTCCTGCTGCTGGAGCTGCCGACCGGCGGGCTGTCCGACGCCATCGGCCGCCGCCCGGTCCTGCTGCTCGCCGGCGTCATCGAGCTCGTCGCGCTCTCGCTGCTGACGTTCGCCGACACGGTCCTGCTCTTCGTGATCTTCTTCCTCCTCCAGGGCGTCTTCCGGGCCCTGGACAGCGGCCCGCTCGAGGCCTGGTACGTCGACCGGGCGCTCGCCGCCGACGAGCACGCCGACATCGAGACCGGCCTGAGCCGCAGCGGCGTCGTGCTCGGCGTGGCCATCGCCGCGGGCGCCCTGGCGACCGGCGGCATCGTCGCGCTCGACCCGTCCGGCGCGATCCCGGCGCTGAGCCTGCCCGTCTACCTGGCGCTGATCCTGCAGATGGTCTCGCTCGTCGCCGTAGCGGTCCTGATGACCGAGCAGCGCGCGGGCCGGGGCGTGGCCGCGCTGGCCGACTCCGTGCGCGGGGTGCCGGCCGCGATCGGCGGCGCGCTGGGCCTGCTGCGCCGCTCCCGGATCATCGTGGCGCTCGTCGCCGTGGAGATCTTCTGGGGCTTCGGCATGGTCGGTTTCGAGAGCCTGACGCCGGTCCGGCTCGCCGAGGTGGTCGGCGACGCCGGCCGGGCGTCGGCGCTGATGGGCCCGGTGGGGTCGCTCGCCTGGCTGTCCTCGGCGCTGGGTGCGGCGTTGATCCCGCTGCTCACCCGCCGGATCGGCGCGCCGTGGACCGGCTTCACGCTGCGCATCCTGCAGGGCGTGACCGCGGTCGGCCTGGCGCTGTTCGCCGGGCCCGCCGGGATCATCGCGTCCTATCTGATCTGCTACACGGTGCACGGCGCGGCGAGCCCGGTGCACAACGCCCTGCTGCACCGGCAGGTCGAGGGCCCCTACCGGGCGAGCCTGCTCTCGCTGAACTCGATGGTCGCCCAGCCGGCCGGCGCGCTCGGCCTGGTCGCGCTGACCGCGATCGCCTCCGCCGCGAGCCTGCAGGTCTCGCTGCTGGTCGCCGCGGCGGTGCTGGCGGTGGCGGCGCCGCTCTACCTGGTCGCCCGCGGCGCCGGCGCAGCCCGGCCCGCGCCGGCGTCGGCGCTGGCACCGACGACGCCCTGAGCGGGCGGCGGAGTTTACCCACGACCACCCCGGGGGTATCAGCATCATCAAGAGCTCTCAGCCCCCCGGAGGAATCCATGCTGGCCATCGCCGCCGCCGTCGTCTTCGGCATCTACCTGCTGCTCGACCTGCTCGACGTCCGGAACACCGACCTGTTCAACTTCCCCACGTTCGCGTCGCTCGGACTGCTGCTGCTCTCCCTCTACCTGGCCGGCGTGGGCTCGGGCCCGCGCACCGGCACGGGCGGCTCCAGCCGCCGCTTCTACGGCCGTCGCCCCGGCCGCGGCTGATCACCCGATTCCGGCACTCGGCCCGCCTTTCGGTGCATTTCCGGCACCCGGGGGCGGGCCGGTACTGTCGTTGCCGACATGGAATTCGACGGACTCTTCCCCCTGAACGAGCCGGGTGGCGTCCGCACCGCGCCACCGGCCGGTGCGGAGTCCGCCGGCTTCACCAGCTGGTCGGCCGACTCGCCGCTGCCGGTCCGGATGCGCCCGTCCGGCCTGGACGAGCTCGTCGGCCAGCAGCATCTGCTCGCGCCCGGCGCCCCGCTGCGCCAGCTGGTCACCGGCACCACGCCGATGTCGGTGATCCTGTGGGGGCCGCCCGGCACCGGCAAGACCACGATCGCGCACCTCGTCGCCGGGGCCACCGACCGCCGATTCGTCGCGATGTCGGCGCTGACCGCCGGGGTCAAGGACGTCCGGGCGGTCATCGACACGGCCCGCCGCCAGCGCCGCGCCGGCGGCCCGCCGACCGTGCTGTTCATCGACGAGGTGCACCGCTTCAGCAAGACCCAGCAGGACTCGCTGCTCTCGGCCGTCGAGGACCGCACGGTGACGCTGCTGGCGGCGACCACCGAGAACCCCTACTTCTCCGTCATCTCACCGCTGCTCTCCCGCTGCGTGCTGCTCACCCTGCAGGCCCTCGAGGAGGACGACGTGCGGCAGCTCATCCGCCGCGCGGTCACCGATCCGCGCGGCCTGGGCGCGGCGGTCACGCTCACCGCCGAGGCCGAGGACCATCTGGTACGCCTGGCCGGCGGCGACGTCCGCAAGGCGCTGACCGCGCTCGAGGCGGCCGCCGGGTCCGCGCAGGCGCAGCAGGCGACCGAGATCGACCTTGCCACCGCGGAACAGGCGGTCGACATGGCCGCGGTCCGATACGACCGCGACGGCGACGCCCACTACGACGTGACCAGCGCGTTCATCAAGAGCATGCGCGGCTCCGACCCGGACGCGGCGCTGCACTGGCTGGCCCGGATGCTGGTCGCGGGGGAGGACCCCCGGTTCATCGCCCGGCGCATCGTGATCTTCGCGAGCGAGGACGTCGGCATGGCCGACCCACAGGCGCTGCTGGTCGCCACGGCGGCCGCCCAGGCGGTCCAGTCGGTGGGCCTGCCGGAGGCGCAGCTCAACCTGGCGCAGGCCGTGGTGCACCTGGCGACGGCCCCGAAGTCCAACAGCGTGACGACCGCGCTCGGCGCGGCGCTGGCCGACGTGCGCGCCGGCCGCGGCGGTGCCGTCCCGCCGGCGCTGCGCGACTCGCACTACGCTGGCTCGCGTGGCCTTGGTCACGGCGCGGGCTACCGCTATCCACACGACGACCCCAAGGGTGTTGTTAGGCAGCAGTATGTGCCGGATGATCTGATCGGCGTCGACTACTACGACCCGACGGACCACGGTGCGGAGCGCGCGGTCGGCGAGCGGTTGCCCCGCCTGCGCAGAATCGTCCGGGGGCCGTCCTACCAGGGGCCGCCGGCCGGCAGTGCCTCGTCCACGGGCGGGAGTAAGGCGAACGGCCCGTCCGCAGGCGGGCCCAAGGCGAACGACAGCGGCGTAGCCGCCGGAGAGGACCAGCCGTGAGCAGGCGCGGTGCCGACAGGCCCGACGACGACGCCGAACAGGCCGGCAAGAGCCGCCGCCTCTTCGGTCGCGGCCGGCCGGAGCCCGTCGAGCCTGTCGAGGTGCCCCGCGAGGAGACCGGCTGGCTCGACGACCTGCGCAGCGCCAAGGAGGAGCGCTCGGCGATCGGCCCCGGCGCCGCCGAGGCGCGCACCAGCAAGAGCGGCCGCCGGGCCCCGGGCCCGGACGACCCGATCGACGACTCGCCGTTCCCGGTCGCGCCCCGCTCCCCGGCCGGGCCGCCCTCCTCG
>NZ_JBEZXZ010000152.1:0-21616 GCF_040638275.1 Actinoplanes sp. NPDC026623
GGCCGATCGCGGCGGGCAGCAGGGCCTGTACCGCGAGAACCGCCGCGGCGAGCACCACCAGCATCGCCGCCGCGACGGCGGCGAGACCGAGCACGAGCTGCGCGGAGGATCCCTGCCCGGGGCTCTGCACGGCGGCGAGCACCCAGAACCCCAGTAGCAGCATGGCACCGAGGCTACGCCTGGTACACAAACGTCGGTGTTCGGCGGCGGGTGTTCGGGTACAACAAAGGCATGGCGACTCCGGAGCGTGCGGCCTCGGCAACGGCAACGACGATCTCCGAGGAGATGGCCGGGCGGGCCGAGGCGCAGGGCCTGCTCACCCTCGGCGTGGAAGAGGAGTATCTGCTCGTCGACGCGGTCGAGCCGCGCACCGTGGAGGCGGTCGAGGAGGTCTTCGAGGAGCTTCCCGACGACATCCGCGACTCGGTGCAGCACGAGTTCCTGCGCAGTCAGATCGAGTCGGCCAGCCCGCCGCAGCTCGAGCTGCGCGACCTGCATGACTCGATGACGCGGCTGCGGGCCGGCATCGCCGGCGCCGCCGAGCGGGCCGGCGCCCGGCTGGTCGCCGTCGGCGCCGCACCGGCGTCGGGGCCCCGGGCGCGGATCGTCGACGCCCCGCGCTACCACCGGATGCGCGAGTCCTTCGGTGACCTCTCGCCGGGCGCTGGCCTCAACGGCATGCACGTGCACGTCAGCGTCCCCGACCCGGAGACCGGCGTGCAGGTCCTCAACCACCTGCGGCCGTGGATACCGATCCTGCAGGCCGCGACCGCCAACTCGCCGCTCGCCGGCGGCCACGACACCGGGTACGCGAGCTGGCGTTCGATGATGTGGGAGCGCTGGCCGACGGTCGGCCCGGCGCCGTACCTTGCGTCGCACGAGCAGTACGAGACGCTGGTCTCGGACCTGGTCGCGAGCGGCGCGATGCTCGACAAGGGGATGCTCTACTGGTATGCGCGGCTGTCGGCGAACTACCCGACCGTCGAGATCCGGATCGGCGACGTCTGCCCCACGCTCGACGACACGATGCTGCTGGCGGCGCTCGCCCGCGGCCTGGTCGCGACGCTGCTGCGCGAGGTGCGCGACGGCCGCCCGGCCTCCAACGTGCCGCACCCGCTGCTGATGGCCGCGCACTGGCGGGCCGCGCGGGACGGGCTCGAGGGCGTCAACATCGACATGGCGACCCGGGAGACCCGGCCGGCGTGGCGGCTGATGCGCCAGCTCTTCGACTACGTGAGCCCGGAGCTGGAGCGCCACGGCGACCTCGAGACGACCACCATGCTGCTCAACCAGCTCCGCAGCCGGGGCACCGGCGCCGCCCGGCAACGTGCCCTGCTGTCGCAGCAGGGCACGGTCGCGGACGTGGTCGACTGGCTCGCGGCGGCCACCCGCGGTGAACGATGAGACTCGTCGTCGTCGGCGGCGACGCGGCCGGGATGTCAGCCGCGTCGCAGGCCCGCAAGCGGATGGGCCCCGGCGAGCTGGAGATCGTCGCGTTCGAGCGGGGCCACTTCACCTCGTACTCGGCGTGCGGCATCCCGTACTGGATCGGCGGGGTCGTCCGGGACCGCGACGCGCTGATCGTCCGGGGGCCGCAGGAGTTCCGCGAGTCCGGCATCGACGTCCGGACGCGGCACGAGGTGGTCGCGATCGACCTGGGGCGGCGCGAGGTCACCGCGCGGGATCTCGACGGCGGCGGCGAGATCCGCGAGGGCTTCGACCACCTCGTGTACGCGGCCGGCGCCGTGCCGATGACCCCCGACTGGGCGCGCGGCAACGGCGAGGGCGTCTTCGGCGTGCAGACCCTCGGCGACGGCGCGGCCGTGCAGGCGTGGCTCGATCGCGATCCGCGGCCGCGCCGTGCGGTCGTCGTCGGCGGCGGCTACATCGGCGTCGAGATGGCCGAGGCGATGGTCCGGCGCGGGCTCGAGGTGACCCTGCTGGAGCGCGCGCCGCAGCCGATGTCCACGGTCGATCCGGACATGGGCGAGCGGGTCGGCGCGGCGATCCGCGGGCTGGGCATCGACGTCCGGGTGAAGACGCAGGTGCAGGGCCTGGAGACGGCGAACGGCCGGGTGTCGGCGGTGGTCACCCAGGACGACACGGTGCCCGCCGACATCGTGGTGCTCGGCCTCGGGGTACGCCCGAACACCGCGCTCGCCGCGGAGTCCGGCATCCCGCTCGGGGTGACCGGCGGGCTGCGCACCGACCTGCGGATGCGGGTCGTCGGGCCGCGGGGGCACATCGAGGGAATCTGGGCGGCGGGCGACTGCGTGCAGACCGTGCACCTGCTCAGCGGCCGGCCGGTGCACATCGCGCTCGGCACGCACGCGAACAAGCAGGGCCGGGTCGCGGGCATCAACATCGGCGGCGGGTACGCGACCTTCCCCGGCGTTATCGGCACCGCGGTGACCAAGGTCTGCGATCTCGAGGTGGCCCGCACCGGGCTCACGGAGTCCGAGGCGGCCGAGGCCGGCTTCGAGTACGTCACCGCCTCGGTGGAGTCGACCAGCCGCGCGGGCTACTACCCGGGCGCGAGCCCGATGGTGATCAAGCTGATCGCAGAACGCCGGACCGGCGTTCTGCTCGGCGCGCAGATCGTCGGCCGCGAGGAGGCGGCGAAGCGCATCGATGCCCTGGCGATCGCGATCTGGAACAGGATGCCGGTCGAGGAGATGACGGCCCTGGATCTGAGTTACGCGCCGCCGTTCTCCCCGGTCTGGGATCCGGTGCTCATCGCCGCGCGCAGGGCAACGGATGCGGTACACGCCGCGGGCTGACGCTTATGGTCCGATGTGTCGTCATGAATGCGCTCTGCGCGCAACGCGCTGAGCGGCACTGATTACTTCCGGTCACTTGATGATCACGAATGCGGTATCGTCTTCGATCTTGTAAACGGGTAGGCATGACGAATGCCGCCGCACCCACCCTCCCGCCCGGAGCCGAAATCGGGACCGCGGCACGCGGCCCGCCCGGCGACCCGGACCCGAAACAGCGACGCGCTCACCGCGGCGACCGGCGGTTTCCCGCACGTCCAGGTTCTCGAGGGCGAGACCGCCAGCGGGCGGCACCGGCGGCCCGAATCGCTGGCCGACCCCACCGTGCTGCGACCGCCCGCATCGATCAGGATCGCCGGCGGCCGGCGGGTCGCCCTGACGCCGGCCCCGCGCCGCGGCAACGTCGGCGGCACCGCCCGGCGCGCGATCGCGGCGCTGCCGCGCACGACCGACAGCGTGCCGCGCGGCCGGCACGCCAAGGGCACCGACCCGCTGGGCATCACGGTGCGCCCGCTGCCCGTGGTCCTGGACGCGGCCGGCGCGGTCCGCGACTGGGCCCTTGCGGACAGCGGCCGCCGGCCCATCGCCGGCACCCACCGCGCACCCGGCACCCTGCCGATCGAGTCCTGGCTGCTCGTGGGCCGACGCCGGCAGCAGGCGCTGCTCGCCTCCCTGGTCGCGATCGGACTGATGCTTGTCGTCGTGCCGATGCAGCAGGGCGGCGGCGACGCCGACATCAACCCGGTCAACGCGGCCGGCCAGGCGGTCGTCACGGCGCCCAAGGCGCCGAAGAAGAAGGACAAGCCGGCCGGCAGGACGAACACTCCCGATCGGCCCGGCACGCCCGCGGCCGGCACCGCCTCGGCCGCGCCCGGGCTGCCCGCGGGCGAGCAGCCCGACCCGGCGAAGCCCACGTCCACCGCGGCGGTGCCCGCCCCGGTGATCCTGGTCCCGGAGGGCACCGGCCCGGCCAACTCGCTGCGGGTCACCGGCTCGACGTCCGTCGCGCTCACCTTCGACGACGGCCCCGACCCGGTGCAGACCCCGAAAATCCTCGAACTGCTCGCGAAATACCAGGTCAAGGCGACGTTCTGCCTGGTCGGCGAGCAGGTGCAGAAGCACCCGGAGATCGTCCGGCAGATCGCCGCCGCCGGGCACACGCTGTGCAACCACACCTGGAACCACAGCCTGAAGATCGGCAAGGACAAGCGCGGCAAGATCCGCTCCGATCTGCGGCGCACCAACGAGGCCATCCGCGCGGCGGTGCCGGACGCCGCGATCCCGTTCTTTCGCGCGCCGGGCGGCAACTTCAGCGACGCGCTCGTCGAGACGGCGTACGCGGACGGCATGACCTCGCTCTACTGGGAGGTCGACCCCCGAGACTGGGATCACCCCGAGGGCGAGGGCGACGCGGAGCACATCGACAAGGTCATCAAGAGCGTGCAGAAGGAGGTCCGGCCGGGCTCGATCGTGCTGTCGCACGACTTCAACCAGCCGGACACCATCCGCGCCTACGACGAGCTGCTGCCCTGGCTGATCGACAGGTTCGAGCTGGGCCTGCCGTCCGAGCCCAAGCCGCCGGCCGAGCAGCCCGCCGCCGAGGCGCCCGCCGCCGAGCCCCCCGCGGCGTCAGACGTCCCCTGACGCCTGGCAGCAAGGACACCAGTAGAGGTTGCGCCCGGCGAGCGGACCGCGGGCGATCGCGGTCCCGCAGACCAGGCACGGCTGCCCGGGGCGGCGATAGACGTAGACCTCGCCGCCGTGCCGGTCGACCCGCGGTGCCCGGCGCATGGCCTCGGGCGTGTGGACGGTGTGGACGGTGTCGATCCGGCCCTGCACGACGCCCTCCTTCATGAGCGCGCGCAGGTCGTTCCACAGCTCGTCCCAGCGCTGGGCCCCGATGGCGCTGCCCGGCGTGGTCGGCGACAGGCCGGCCCGGAAGAGCACCTCGTTGGCGTAGATGAGGCCGCACCCGGCGACGATCGACTGGTCCATCAGCAGGGCGAAGAGCGGCCTGGTGGCGGCGGCGATCCGCGCGTACGCGATCCGGGGGTCGGCGTCGTCGCGCAGCGGGTCCTGGCCGAGCCGGGCGCGCAGCGCGGCGACCAGGCCGGGATCGAGCACCTCGCAGGCGGTCGGGCCGCGCAGCTCGAGCCAGTGCCGCTCGTCGGCCATCCGCATCCGCACCTGCCCGACCGGGGCCGGCACCGGCGGCTCGCCGTCGGCGAACTTGCCGTAGAGCCCCAGGTGGACGTGGAGCGTCGCCCCGCCCTCGAAGTGATGCAGCAGATGCTTGCCGTAGGCCTCGGTGTCCAGCAGGGTCAGCCCGTCGAGCCGGGCGGCACCGGCGGCGAACCGCCCCTGCGGGCTGGCGACCTGGACCGCGCGGCCGGCGAAGAACGCCCGGTGTCGCGCGGCGAGCCGATGAATGGTGTGTCCCTCTGGCACCCGAGAACCCTAGCCGGGCTTTCGCCCTGAGGAGAATCACTGGGATCCCCGGCCGCTAGCGGGGAAGGTGTGAAGGGTGGAAGACAGGGCGGGTGCACCACGCGCCCGGCTGGTGCGAGAGGGTGGGTCCATGAGTGTTGACGAGATCGCGATGCGGGCGGGTGGCGCATCGTTTGACGACCAGGTCTTCGAGCGGCTGCTCCGGGAGCGCATCATCTTCCTCGGCAGCGAGGTCAACGACGAGGTGACCAACCGCATCTGCGCGCAGCTGCTGGTGCTGGCCTCGGCCGACAGCGAGAAGGACATCGCCCTTTACATCAACTCGCCGGGCGGCTCCATCAGCGCCGGCATGGCCGTTTACGACACGATGCAATACATCAAGAACGACGTGGCCACGATCGCGATGGGCATGGCGGCCTCGATGGGCCAGTTCCTGCTCTGCGCCGGCACCCCCGGCAAGCGTTACGCGCTGCCACACGCACGGGTGATGATGCACCAGCTTTCCGGCGGCATCGGCGGCACCGCGGCCGACATCGCCATCCAGGCCGAGAGCATGCTGCACATCAAGAAGGTCATGAACGAGCGGATCGCCTTCCACACCGGGCACACCCCGGAGGAGATCGGGACCGATTCCGACCGTGACCGCTGGTTCACCGCCCAGGAGGCGAAGGACTACGGCATCGTCGACCACGTGATCGCCAAGGCCGCCGACGTGTCCGCGACGTCCGCCCTGGTCTGACGCGTTTCCGCGACGGGCGCCCGGTTGTCACGGGCGCCCGTCGCGGCGCGGGGTGTCGCCGGCGGGTCTTCGGGGTATAGCCAGGACAATCCCCGAAGACCTGAGGAGGTGCTGACGTGAAACTCCCGACGTTCTCCCGCCAGTCCGATACCACCGATAGTCCGTCCGTGCCCACCGGTTCCACCGACCCGGTGCGCCCGCGGACCGACCCCCCGACCGTGACGCCGCCGCCCGCCGCACCTCCCACGGTCGTCGAGCGCCGCCCCCCGGCCGGCGGGCAGACCGCGGTCGGCAAGCGTGACACCGACCTGAACAGTCCCGACCTGCGGGCACCCGAGCGCAAGCCGGTGCAGAGCGAGCCCGACCGGTCCGGCGACAAGACGATCGAGCAGCCGGCCGTCGTGGCCGGGCCGAAGCCGCGGGCCAGCCTGCTCGCCACCCTCGGGCTGATCGTCAGCGTCATCGCGGCCATGCTCGTGCTCTCCGGGCCGCTGCTGGGCTACGGCATCGGCCTGGCCGTGCTGGGCCTGATCCTCTCGCTCGGCGGCATCTCCGCCACCGGCAAGCGGCACATCGCGGGCAAGACCGACGCGCTGATCGGCATGGTCCTCGCGCTCGGCGCGATCGTCGTCGGCGTGCTCGCCCTGACCGGCTCGCTCTCCTGGCTGGGCACCGACGCGCAGCCGGTCACGAGCGTCCGGGACTGGCTCGACGCGCAGACCGTGAACCGCTTCTAGGGGCATGTGGGGGGCGGCGGTTCGCCGCCCCCGCCACACATGCAACGAATCTTCGCGGACACCTCGGATCACGCAACGATCCGCCGCCTCGCGCATGGATGTTCTAGGGCGTACGCAGGCACTTCACGCATAGCGTTGCCCCATGACGCCCACCGCCACCCCGCGCCGCTACCTCATGTGCCGGCCCACGCACTTCGCCGTCACGTACCGGATCAATCCGTGGATGGATCCGACGGCGCCCTACGACAACGCCCTGGCCGTCAGCCAGTGGGAGAACCTGCGCCAGACCTTCCTCGACCTGGGCCACACCGTCGAGTTGATCGATCCGCTGCCGGGCCTGCCCGACATGGTCTTCGCCGCCAACGGCGCGACCGTCGTCGACGGCAAGGTGCTCGCCGTGCAGTTCCGCGACGCCGAGCGGGCCGACGAGGCCCCGGCGTACGCCGCCTGGTTCTCGGCCTCCGGCTTCGAGGTGTTCGAGTCGAAGCACACCAACGAGGGCGAGGGCGACATCCTGCTCGCCGGCGACGTGCTGCTGGCCGGCACCGGCTTCCGCACCGCGCACGCGGCGCACGCGCAGACCCAGGAGGTCTTCGGCCGCCCGGTGATCACGCTGCAGCTGGTCGACCCCGCGTTCTACCACCTCGACACCGCGCTGTGCGTGCTTGACGAGCGCAACATCGCGTACCTGCCGTCCGCCTTCTCCCCCGGCTCGCAGGCCGTCCTGCGCCGGCTCTTCCCCGACGCGGTCATCGCCACCCGGGCCGACGCCGAGGTGTTGGGCCTCAACGCGGTCAGCGACGGACGTACCGTTGTCCTGCCGGTGCAGGCCACCGCGCTGAACGCGGCGCTGCGCGAGCGGGGCTACGAGACCGTCGGAGTCGACGTGTCCGAGCTGCGCAAGGCCGGCGGCGGACCGAAGTGCTGCACCCTGGAGGTACGAGCGTGACCGACCTTGACCTGCGGACGCCCGCCGCGCTGGCTGACGCCGAGCGCTGGACCGCACACAACTACCACCCGCTGCCGGTGGTCATCGCCGACGCCGAGGGTGCCTGGGTCACCGACGTCGACGGCCGCCGCTACCTCGACTTCCTCGCCGGCTACTCGGCGCTGAACTTCGGCCACCGGCACCCCGAGCTGATCAACGCCGCGCACGCGCAGCTGGACCGCCTCACGCTGACCAGCCGGGCGTTCGTGCACGACCAGTTCGCCGACTTCTGCCGCGGGCTGGCCGAGCTCTGCGGCAAGGAGCTCGTGCTGCCGATGAACACCGGCGCCGAGGCCGTCGAGACCGGCATCAAGGTCGCCCGCAAGTGGGGCTACCAGGTCAAGGGCGTGCCCGACGGGCAGGCGGAGATCATCGTCGCGGACGGCAACTTCCACGGCCGCACGACGACGATCATCAGCTTCTCCACGGACACCGACGCCCGCGACGACTTCGGGCCCTACACCCCGGGCTTCCGGATCGTCCCGTACGGCGACCTGGAGGCGCTGGCCGCCGCGATCACCCCGAACACGGTCGCCGTACTGCTGGAGCCGATCCAGGGCGAGGCCGGCGTGCTGGTGCCGCCCGCGGGCTACCTCGCCGGCGTGCGCGGCCTGTGCGACGACTCCAACGTGCTGTTCATCGCGGACGAGATCCAGTCCGGCCTGGGCCGGACCGGCAAGACCTTCGCGATCGAGCACGAAGGGGTCGTGCCGGACATGTACCTGCTGGGCAAGGCGCTCGGCGGTGGCATCGTGCCGGTGTCGGCCGTGGCGGCCGACCGCAACGTGCTCGGCGTGCTCAAGCCCGGCGAGCACGGCTCCACCTTCGGCGGCAACCCGCTGGCCTGCGCGGTCGGCGCCGCGGTGGTCCGGCTGCTGGCAACCGGCGAGTTCCAGGAGCGCTCCGCGCGGCTGGGCGCCCGGCTGCACGAGAGCCTGAACGCCCTGATCGGCAAGGGCGTGCTCGCGGTCCGCGGACGCGGCCTCTGGGCCGGCGTCGACATCGACCCGGCGCTGATGACCGGCCGGGAGGCCGTCGAGCGGCTCGCCGCGCGCGGGGTGCTGGCGAAGGACACGCACGGCTCGACGATCCGGCTGGCACCGCCGCTGGTCGTCACCGAGCAGGACCTGGACTACGCGGTGGCCCAGCTCGCCGCGATCCTGGCGTAGGACGGTAGGGGGAGGCGGCGCGCCGCCTCCCCCTACCGCTCGAACTTGCGGATGGCCATCGTCGGAGCCTCCGCCATGACGGACGACGGCTGAACCACGCCGCCCGTCGACCACAGCTTGGCGCGGCCCACGTTGACGCCGCCGTAGAGCTCCACCACGTCGTTCGCCGCCAGGACCCGGGTCTCGTCGCGGTTGAGCGTGACCCGCTGGTCGTCGTCCAGCGATCCGCCCGGACGGATGCCCGTGCCGTTGGTGCTCACGTCCTGGGCCGTCAGCTCGCCGCCGCGCAGCATCAGGCGCACGTGGCCGCGGCTGATCCACTTCCGGGCATCCTCGGTCAGCCACTGGCCGAGCATGACGCCGCCGCCCTCGGGGGCGCGGCCCACCACGACCGGCTTGTCCTGCGACACCACGAAGCGCTGCCGCACGACGCCGTCGATGCGCACCGAGAGCACCTCGACCGCCGGCCGGGCACCGGCGTCACGCAGCCGGGTGCCGTGCCGCGGGCAGGTCGGAGCGCCGGAGCGCAGCGCGGGCGGCGGCTGCGCGACCGGGGCGGTCACCTTGCGCATGTCGGCGAACGGGCTGTCCGGGTCGCCGCCGGAGTCGAAGGCGTTGCAGTTGGACTCGGGGCAGCTCCAGACCCGGGCGAGCAGCTTCTGGCCCATCGGGGAGGGCTCGCCCACCGCCGGGATCTCGCCCCGGCCGACGCGGGCCACCAGCACCGGCCCGGACGCGCCGGCGACCGCGGCGAGCAGCCGGCCCGGCTCCTCGACCCACGGACGGCGGTCCCGGAACTGTTCGGCGCGGGTGCGGGTCAGCACGGGCAGGCCCAGCAGCTCGGCCACCTCGAGGACCCGGTCGTCGAGCTGCGGAACCACCTCGACCACGCCGTCGTCCGCCCAGCGCCGGACCACCATGCGCTCGTTCGAGGTCAGGTCGGCGTCGGAGAGCAGGCCGCGCGGCACCACCGCGTACACCGGCACGTTCTCCTCGGAGACGTGCCGGCCCAGCGCGTCGATGACCAGGCCCAGCCGCAGCATGCTGGCCGGGCGCCCGCCGTCGAGGTCGGCGTAGCGCACGATCTCGGCGAGGTCGACGACGGCACGGGCGAGGGCCGGGTCGGTGGTGAGCCGGGCCTCGATGGCGTCGAGGACCTTGCTGACCTCGAATCTCACGGGGCCTCCCTGAACGTACGCACGCGGCTATCTTCGGCCATCATGCCGTCTGGCCCCGGCGTGCGGCCAATCAGGGCGCTTCAGGACGCGTCGGCGAGGATCCGGTCAATGCGGTTGGCCAGGGCGATGTCGCGAGTCGTGACGCCGCCGGCCGAGTGTGTCACGCAGCGGAAGGTCAGGGTCCGCCAGCGGATGTCGATGTCCGGGTGATGGTCCATCTCTTCCGCGATTTTCGCGACCCGGTCGACCACCGCTATCGCCGCGGGGAAACTGCGTAGGCCCACGGTGCGCACGATCGCGTCCGTCCCGCCCTCCCAGCCGTCGAGGACGGCCACGGCACTGCGTACGGAATCGGCGTCGAGCAGGTCAGCCATGACTCAACCTTAGTGCCCGGCCGCCGCCCGGCCGTGGCGGCCCGGACGCGGATGTCGCATCCCTTCGCTATGTTGGGCGCCGAAACACGGGGGACGATGGGGAGGAAGACGGATGACGAATCGACGGCTTGCGATCGCGGGGCTCGCCCTGGTGGCCGCTCTCGGCCTGGCCGGATGCGGCCCGAACGACGACAAGGCGAAGTCGGGCGCCGGCGCCACCGCGGCGGGCAAGGCCACCGAGGCGGCCGCCGACAACCTCGACCCGGCGGCCGAGCTCGGCGCCGCCGCCAAGAAGCTGGGCGAGCAGAGCATGCGCATCAAGATGGACATGGCCGGGGCGATCAGCATGACCGGCGTGGCGGACCCGAAGGCGGGCGTCGCGCAGATGGCGATGGACATGGGTGCGCTGAGCAAGGACACCACCATCGAGGTGCGCAAGGTCGACCAGGACGTCTACATGAAGTTCAGCGGCCAGATGGGGAAGATGATCGGCGGCAGCAACGGCGGCAAGCCGTGGATGCACGTCGACGCCGCGAAGATCGCCGACGGCAGCAGCTTCAAGCTGCCGAAGGACGACCCAGCGGGCAGCAAGGCGATGATCGCCGCGATGACCAAGGTCGAGCGGGTCGGTGAGCACGGCTTCAAGGGCCTGCTCGACCCGACCAAGATGCCGCAATACAACAAGGAGAGCCTGAAGGCGCTCGGCACCAAGGCGACCGCGATGCCGTTCACGGCGAAGACCGACGACCAGGGCCGGCTCGTCGAGATCACGCTGGACATGAGCGGGATCAGCCCCGGCGCCGGCGAGATGAAGACCACGTATTCGGACTTCGGCACGCCGGTCACCGTCGAGGCGCCGCCGGCGGCGCAGGTCGGCGAGTTGCCGAAGGAGCTCTCGGGCCTGCTCAACGCCTGATCACCGGCCGGTCCGGGCGGGCGGCCGCCCGCCCGGATCGATGTCCGTTTGCACGGCAACCGCATCGGGCACTTCACCTGTCGACCGTCGTCACCCCCGGACGATCGGCAGGGCAAGGAAGGACCGACATGCGGATGCCACGATTCGCCGGACTCGGCCTCGCAACGATCGCCGCGGTCGCTCTCGCGGCGGGCGGATGCGCGGCCAAGGACGACGCCACCCCGGGCGGCGGCGCCTCGACGGCGCCCGGCCCCAGCGCCTCCGGCGTCGCGGGACCCGCCGACCCGGCCGCCGCGGCCGAGCTGGCCTCCGCCGCCGCCGCGCTCGGCACCACCAGCTTCAAGGTCACCATGACCTCCGGGCCCGGGCTCGAGCTGAACGGCCAGATGGACGCCCCGAACGGCCTCGGCACGGCCGAGCTGACCGCGACCGGGCCGAACACCAAGATCAGCGTCAAGACCCTGCTCGTGGACCAGGATCTCTACCTCCAGGTGGACGGCATCACCAAGGCCGGCACGTGGACCCACGTCGACGTGTCCCGCCTGCCCGAGGGCGCCGACGTCGGGCTGCGCCCCGGCCAGATCGACCCGGCCGACACGGCCCGGCTGCTGAATTCCACCACCGACGTCCAGAGGGTCGACTCGCGCAGCTACCGGGGCAACCTGGACCTGTCCAAGGCGGCCGGCGTCGCGGGCGTCGACCGGACGATGATCGAGGCCTGGGGCGCGCAGGCGCAGAAGGTCCCGTTCACGGCGGGCCTCGACGAGCAGGGCCGGCTGTCGGCCCTGACGATCCAGCTTCCGGCGGTCAACGGCCGGGAGACCCCGCCGCTCGAGACGCTCTACACCGACTACGGCGTCAAGATCGAGGCGAAGAAGCCCGCCCCGTCGGAGATCACCGAGGCGCCCGACAGTCTCTACACCAGCCTGGGCGGCTGACCGCCCCGGCCAGGACAGGACCGGCGCCGGGCTGCGCTCCTCAGGGAGCCACCCGGCGCCGCGCCGTCCAGTCGCTGCCCAGCGGCCGGGGCCGCGGCTTGTTCTCCTCGATCCAGGCGTCGATGTGCGCCCACCAGTCATAGAGCCAGCGCACCCGCTCCTCCTCGTCGGCCGGGATCTCCTCCGGCGGTACGCTCCAGAACCGCATCACCAGTTGCTTGTCCATCGGCAGCTCGCGCCACACGTCGCCGACCGTGATCATGCGGTCCAGCCCGGTGTGCGCGCAGAAGATGACCCCGGCGTCCGGCGCGGCGTCGATCGCCGTGAACAGCCCGCTCGGCTTCGGCGGCAGCACGTTGCGCATGCCCTCGGCCCGTACCGCGATGTCCTCCATGCCGCGGGACCGCAGGAAGGCGATCGCCCGGATCCGCCGGCGCGGGGTGAAGTTGCCGCCCTCCGGGAAGATCACGAACGCGTCGTTGTCGTCCAGGCCCGTGGCCAGCTCGCCGATCTCCTGCTCCAGCGAGTGCGTGCGGACGTGGCCGGGCGAGATGAACCTGTTGGGGAGCCGGTTGAGCAGGATGTCGACCGCCGGATCCCACTGCAGCGTCGCCTTCAGCACGATCCGTGGTTCCCGGTCGAACCAGTTGACCAGCCCGTGAATCAGGATGAACGAGTCGCCGGGCCCGGCATGCCGGCTCACCACGATCTCCGGGCGCCCGGGCATGCCGGTGTCCGGGTCGGTGCCGACGATGTCGACGCTCAGATGCAGGGCCCACTTGGCCAGCCAGAACAGCACGCCGAGGAAGCGGCCGGTGAGCACGTAGTGCGCCCGCTGAAACGCCGCGCTGCGGATCTTCCACCCGAAGCCGGACGCGAACCACAGCACGGTCAGGCAGACCAGCGCGGCCGCGTCCCACACCAGGTAGACCATCGCCAGGAAGACCAGCCGCGGCACCCGCAGGCGCCCCGGCACCAGCGGCGACACGGCGAGCGCCAGGAGCAACCAGACCGGCAGGGTGGTGAGCATCAGGACGGCGAGCACGACGACCAGCGGGGCGATCACCAGCCGTCGGACCCAGACCGGCGGCAACATCAGAGGTCGTCGGGCCGGGCGGGGGTCACATTCGCGGCCAGGTAGCGGCGCGACGCGGTGTAGGCCCGGCTGATCCTGCGGCCGGCGGCCGCCATGTCCCGGTAGGCCCACGGCGAGTCGTCGCGGCTCTCTCCGCCCCCGGTCGGTAACACATGCACCCGTACATCGTCGGGCAGCGATGCAACATCGCGGGCGAACCGGTGCCGGCGGGCGATCTCGAACGCCACCTGCGCCACCTCCCAGGGCCGCTTGGGCGCCGTCAGGGGACGCTCGATCCGCCCGACCTGCAGCACGAAGATCTGCTTGGCACCCACCCGGACAGCCTCGCTGATCGGGATCGAATTGACGATCCCCCCATCGACAAAATGCTCGCCGGCGATCTCCATGGGCGGAAGCAGCCCCGGAACGGAGGAGGAGGCGAGCACGGCGTCGACAAGCGGTCCACTGTCGAACCAGTGCTCGGCGGCGCGCTCGATGCTGGCGGCGCAGCAGTGGAAGGGCACCTTGAGGTCGGCGAAGTCGCAGTTCTCCCCCAGCTCCGAGGCGAGCAGCCGGCGCAGCGGCAGCGGGGAGTGCAGATGGGTCCGCGCGGCGAAGCGGCGTAGCTGCCGGGCGAGCGAATCGCCGTAGACCTCCGCCGCCTCGGGCGAGGACCAGAGCCGGACGAGCCGGCCGGTGACGGCCTCGGTGGGGTCGGCGGCGACCAGCGCGCCGTTCACGGCGCCGATGGACGTGCCGATCACGACGTCGGGTCGGTAGCCGCCCCGGAAAAGGGCACGCAACATGCCCACCTGCACGGCGCCGAGCACGCCGCCCCCGCCAAGCACGAACGCAACCGGCCCATCCATGCCTTCATCGTGTCACGGCGTGCGGTCCGTACCCGCCGGGCCGCGCGGGTGGGCGGCGCGGGACGGAGGCGGCGGCCCGCCGTGGTGCGCGGGCCGCCGCGGTGAGCCCGTCAGCCCAGGGCGTTGAGGAACGGCTCGTGGCTGTTGCGGAACTCCCAGTTGTAGAACCTGTCCCAGTTGATCGACCAGGTCATCAGGCCGCGGAAGTTCGGATTGGTGCCGCTGCGTACCGTGTAGCCGCCGCAGTTCGCGCCCTTGACCAGGCAGGTCACCGCCTGCTGGACGCCGGCCGGCGCCACATAGCCGTTGCCCGCGCTCACCGAGGACGGTGCGCCGAAGGCGATCTGGTCCTCGCGCAGCGCCGGGAACATGTTGGCCGTGTTGCCCGCCACCGGGAAGCCCGCGAGCATCATGTCGGTCATCGCGATGTGGAAGTCGGCGCCGCCCATGCTGTGGTACTGGTTGTCCAGGCCCATGATCGAGCCCGAGTTGTAGTCCTGGACGTGCAGGACCGTGAGGTCGTTGCGCATGGCGTAGATGACCGGGAGGTAGGAGCCCGCGCGCGGGTCCTGGCCGCCCCACGGACCCGAGCCGTAGTACTGGTATCCGAGCTGGACGAAGAACGTCTCCGGCGCCATGGTCAGGACGAAGTTCGCGCCGTAGCGGGACTTCAGCGATTTCAGGGCCGAGATGAGGTTGACGATCACCGGGGTGGTCGGGTTCTTGAAGTCGGTGTCGCCCGTGTTGAGCGACAGCGAGTGGCCCTCGAAGTCGATGTCGACGCCGTCGAGCCCGAACTTGTCGATGATCGCGGCGACCGAGGAGACGAACTTGTCCCGGGCCCCGGTCGTGGTCAGCTGGACCTGGCCGTTCGCGCCGCCGATCGAGAGCAGCACCTTCTTGCCCGCGGCCCGCTTCGCCCTGATCGCGCTGATGAAGTCGGCCTCGCTCTCCACGCCCGGGCATTCCGCCGCCGGGCAGAGGGTGAAGCGGATGTCACCTGAGGTCGCGCTGGTCGGCTCGCCGAAGGCCAGGTTGATGATGTCCCAGTCCGCCGGCACGTCGGCCATCTTCAGGTAGCCCGAGCCGTTCGCGAAGCTGGAGTGCAGATAGCCGATGAGCGCGTGCTTCGGCAGGCCCGTCGCCGGCGGCGGGGTGGTCGGCGGCGGGGTGGTCGGCGGCGTCGTCGGTGGAGTCGTGGGTGGCGTCGTCGGCGGCGTGGTCGGTGGGGTCGTCGGCGGAGTCGTGGGCGGGGTGGTCGGCGGCGTGGTGGGCGGGGTGGTGCCGCCGCAGGCGCCGTTGTCGATCCAGACGTCCCACTGGCCGCTGTGGGTGGCCGGGATCTCGTTCTGCGTCCACCACTTCGCGGTGTAGTTCTTGCCCTGGTACGAGGCGGAGTTGTCCTTGACGTAGACGGCCGACGCGCTCCACACCGGGGAACAGGCGACGGCGGCGCTCGCGGACGAGGCTATGTAGACGGTTGAGCCGGCGGCCGCGAGAGCGGCGGACACGGCCAGGATCAGTGAGCGGCGCATGGGGGGTGGCCTCCACGTCGGTATATCGACAGTTGGCCAATTATTAGGACTGTTAACTGATTCTGTCCAGTGATGACAACAATTACCCGGCGGCCAATCGGATCCGCCGGCCACCGCGATCGAAGAGCAGCAGATCGTCCAGCCCCACCCCGACGGCGATCTCCTCGCCCCGCACGACCCGCCCGGGCATCGCGATCCGGACCATCACCTCGCCCATCGGCGGCGGATCCACCAGGTCATACGTCGGATAGAACCCGTACGGGGTACTGGGGGCGGGCGCCGCGGCGCGGGCGGTCGGCGGCTGCATCCACGGGCTCGGCACCCCGCCGACGTCGACGTGCGCCAGCGACTCGTGCCCCAGGTTCTCCACCTCGCACACCGTGCCGCGCAGCATCATGCCCTGCGACCCGGGCGAGAGGGCCCGCAGCGCCACCGTCACCCGGTCGGTGTGATGGCGGCCCAGCACGGCCGTACGCGGATCACCCGGCGGCAGCTCCAGCACCTGGGAGCCGAAATCGAGCACCACCCGGCACTCGTCGGCGTACACGGCCGCCTCCAGCAGGCTGGTGCGCGGGATGCCGAGGAACGCCGCCACGAACAGGTTGTCGGGGTCCGCGTACACCTCGGCGGGCGGGCCGACCTGCTGCAGGGTCCCGGACCGCAGCACCGCCACCCGGTCGGCCATGCTGAGCGCCTCGACCTGGTCGTGCGTCACGTAGACCGTGGTGACCCCGAGCCGCCGGGCCAGCGCCACGATCTCCGCGCGCAGCGCCGCCCGCGCGCCGGCGTCGACATTGGACAGCGGCTCGTCGAGCAGGAAGACGGCGGGATTGCGGATCAGCGCGCGGGCCACCGCCACCCGCTGCCGCTGGCCGCCCGACAGATACTCGGGATAGCGGCTGAGCAGGTCGGCGACGCCGGCGTTGCGGGCCGCCTCGGCCACCCGCAGGCCGATGTCGGCCGCCGGGACCGGCACGGTGCGCAGCGGAAAGCCGATGTTCTGGGCGACGGTCAGATGCGGGTAGAGGGCGTGGTCCTGGAAGACCATCGCGATGCGGCGATCACGGGGCTCGATCTGGCCGACCGGCACGTCGTCGAAGTGCACGACGCCCGAGGTCGGCTCCTCGATCCCCGCCAGCAGCCGCAGCAGCGTCGACTTGCCGCAACCCGTCGGGCCGAGCAGCACCATGAACTCGCCGGGCGCCACATCCAGATCGACGTGGTCCACCGCGACGACGTCGTCGAAGGTCTTCGTTAGCTCGCGCGCGGCGATCGCCACCATGCCCATCATCGTGGGCTTCGGCGGCCGTCAATACCAGAGTCTCGGCTACTGCAGGACCGTTCGGTCGAGCCAGCCGTCGCCGTCGTCGTCGAACATGCGCTTCTCGAAGACGCCGTCGTGGTCCTTGTCGTAGTCGGCGTAGTCGACCCGGTTGTCGAGGTCCTTGTCGACGCCGACGAAGTCGGCCCTGCCGTCGTGGTTGAGGTCGACCCGGATCTCCGCGCCGCCGCCCTCGTGGCCGCGATAGGTCGCCTTGTCCAGGTGGCCGTCGCCGTCGGCGTCCACCTGGTTGTGGTAGCCGCTCGGCGGTGCCAGATGCTCCGCCTCGCCCTGCCCCTTACCGGGGCCGCCCAGCGCCTCACCGACCTTCTGGAACGCGTCGCCGAAGCCGCTGCGGGGCGCGTCGCCGAGCCGGGAGACGGCCGGCAGCCCGTCCAGGTCGGGGGCATCCTCGAGCCCGGGCGCGGAACCGAGGCCCGATCGCGCGGCCAGGTCTCCGCCGCCGGCGCCCCAGGCGTCGGGCGCCGAGCCGAAGCCCTCGCTCGCCGGGTATCCGACGGCGCCGCGCGCGGCGGCTCCGGCGGCGGTGCCGAACTCTGACCACTCCCCCAGGGAGTCCCTGGCCGAGCCGGGTCCGGCTGCCACCGGCGCGGAGCCGAAGCCCTGCCGGGCCCCGCCGCTGCCGAAGCTGTCGGACGCGCCGCCCAGGCCGCCGAACGAGGAGAACAACCCGAACGTGCTCGACTTGCTCACCCGGTCCTCGACCGCGGCCGCGGACGCGCCGGGATCCGCGCTGACCTGCTGCCGCAGCAGCTCGGCCTCGCCGGCCTCGAGCCGGTATCCGTCCAGGGCGCCGGCCGGGTCGGCGGCCAGCAGCGCCTGGAACGACGGGTCGGTGAGCAGCCGCTCCAGCACCGCGTCGAAATCACTCATGCCAACCACGTTAGGAGCCGCCGTCCAGTGCCCGCCATCGGCGGGGTGGTCAGTCCAGTTCGGGCATGGCCACCGGCTGTGGCCTGGGCCGGCAGGTGCCGCACTGGACCGCGTCCTCGACCACGAGCGCCTCGGCCCGGGCGCGTGACGCCGACCGGCTCACCTGAAGGAGGTACGGCCCGAAGCGGGCGTGGTCCTCGCAGACCCCCCTGCCGCAGAACCGGCACGTCCCGCGGGCGGCCTTGGCACAGAACCAGCAGAGCACGTCGTCATCCAATCACAGGTGGTTCGGGGGGCGTCGTCGTCGGAGACGCGGTCGTCGGGGCCGTCGTCGGCGCCGTCGTCGGCGGCGAGGTCGTCGGCCTGGTGGTGGGTGCCGTGGTCGGCGCCGTCGTCGGCCGGGTCGTCGGCCTGGTCGTCGGCCGGGTCGTCGGCCGCGTCGTCGGCGCGGTGGTCGTCGGGTCCGGGACGTCCGGCGTCACCGGGTCCGCCGGGTCGTCCGTCGGCTCCGGCAGCACCGTCGCCTCCGTCGTCGGCGGGGTGGCGCTCGGCGACACGGCGTCGGTCGGCAGGTCGGACGGCAGCGGCTCGTCGCTCGGCGACGGGCTGGGCGAACCGGCCGGCGGCTCGACCTTGACGCCGTCACCGCAGCTCAGGTCGGTGCCGGTGGGCGGGCTCGGCGTTCCGTCGACGTAGACCCGGCCGGTGGCGACGCTCAGGCCGACCGGCTCGACCGCGTACCAGGCGGATCCGCTGTTGGTGATGACACCGCCGGCGGGCCGGGAGACGGCCAGCTCGAGCGGCTGGAAGGCGCCGCTCGTGCTGGCGGTGTCGGCGAGCAGCCGGCCGAGTTCGACCGTGAGGGCGCCGTGCGGCACGCGGTGGCGTCCCACGTCGGTGTAGAGCCGGCCGACCCGGCCGCCGGAGCCGGCGCAGAACAGCGTGGCCGAGCCGCCCTGGAAGGTCAGCCGCCCGGTGGCCTTCGGCGGGACCGCGATGCGGGCGCCCTCGTCGACGTAGCGCCGGTCGCCCACCCCGATGGTCTCGGTCCGGCCGTCGATGGTCACGGTGATCGTGCCGCGGTCCGCGGTGAGCAGCGCCCGGTCGGTGGGCATCTCGGCCCAGGCCGGCCCGGGTACGAAGTTCATGCCGGTGAGCAGCACCGCCAGCAGCAGGAACAGCAGGACCAGCCACCACATCCGGCGCTCGAAGCGGCGGTCGACCTCGGGGTCCTCGGTGCCGTCCGGCGGACCGGGCGGCATGGCGAGGGGCGGATAGACGCCGCCGGAGTGCACACCGGACGCGGCCGGCCCGCTCTCCGCCGGCCCGCCGCGCGTGTGCAGGGACGAGCCGACCAGCGGCGGCAGGTCGGAGGCGTCGGGGATCACCCACAACCGTACGGGCGTCCGGGTCTGCGCGACCATCCCCGGGCTGCCGTCGCCGACCGGGCCCACCAGCGTGCCGCGGCGCAGTTCGACCCCGTCGGGCATGGCGATGACGCCGGACTCGACGACGACGGCGTGGGTGGGTCCGGGCAGGACGACCGGCGCGCCGGGTTCGAGGTCGACCGGGTGCGCGGAGGCGATCAGCGCGAGCCGCTCGTCGCCGGCCAACCCGGACAGCGCGGGGGTGTCGGCGAAGAGCGCCTCCGCCTCGGCCCGGTCGGCGGGCGGCGGTCCCGGCAGCGGACCGATCACGGTCGCGACCGTGGCCGTTGGCACGGAGAGCAGCGTGGTGCCGGCCGTGTGCCAGTCCAGTGCGGTCGAGCGGCCGGTGAGCGCGTTGGCCAGCCCGACTACGCCGCCGGCGCCGACGTGGTGGCGGATGATGCCGCCCGGATCGCCCGGCTTGCGGGCCTGCATGGCGCCATCCACGACGACGTAAACGGCCTGCTGGGCGGAGCCGGCCACGACCAGCTGGGTGCCGGAGGCCGGTCGCAGCCAGCGCGCCCGGGCGGCGAGCCCGGCCAGCGCGGGCTCGGGCAGGCCGCCGAGGTCGGAGGCGCGCAGCGCGGCGAGCCGGCGGGGCGCGTCGGCCTCGCGCTGCTTCTCGGAGGCGCGCGCGCGGGAGGCCCGCCACCAGCGGGCCAGCCGCCCGGTGGCGAGATAGATCAGCGGCGCGCAGAGCCCGAGCACGATCAGCACCAGCAGCGACTGCGCGACGAGGCCGCCGTGCCAGAGACCGGTGGCGAGCCCGGCCACCCGATCGGACCAGACCCGGTACGCGAGGTTGGCGGCTATCGCGAGCCAGAGCACCGCCAGCACGCCGTACATGGCGACGATGCGGCCCTCGCGGTCGAGGCCGGACCACGCCGGCGGGCGCCCGCGCAGGCGGCCGGTCACCCAGGACAGGCCCCGGCCGCGCAGGTTCGGGATCTCCAGCCAGTCCATCAGCAGGTAGTAGCCGTCCAGCGCCAGCAGCGGGTTGAGGTTGAACAGCACGTTGACATACCAGGCGAAGGCCAGCTTGAAGGCGAGCGGCCCGAGCGCCGGCACGGCGAGCCCGATGAGCTGCATCGACCCGGCCAGGATCAGGCCCGTGGCCGGCCCGGCGGCGGTGACGAGGATCCGGGCGCGGCGTCCGGCCATCCACACGTCGGTGGTGTCGACGAAGACGGACGGAATCCCGAAGAAGACCAGCACGCCGGCCGCGGGCACCTCCCGCCCGGCATGTTTGGTGGCCAGCGCGTGGCCCAGCTCGTGACTCGCCAGGGCCAGCAGGTTGAGCAGCAGCAGAACGATCGCACCGAGCAGATAGGACCCGTTGGCCAGGAAGATCGCCTGACTGCCCCGCCACCAGGTGGCGACGAAGAGGCCCATCCCGGCGAGCGCGAAGACGGCCATGACGATCGCCGCGGCCTTGGTGAACAGGAACCGGCCGCCGCCGCGGTAGAGCGCGGAGACGACGCCGTCGATGTCGAAGACCAGCATGCGGCGCCCGCGCGCCGCCGCGAGCACACCGCTGCCCAGGCGCTGCGGCAGCGGCCGGCGCTCGAGCTCCTGCAGCGGGCGGAACGCGTCCATCGGCAGCTCGTCGAGCATCCGGTTGCCGGCCAGGTCGGCGACGACCCGCCGGACCTGGTCGGGCGCGAGGCGGCCGGCGAGCCGGGCGAACTCGGCGACCAGCCGGGCGACCGTGTGCGTGCCGTCCATCATCAGGGCGAGCTGCCACTCCTCCGGCGTCAGCCGCAGATAGCAGGCGCGGCCGCCGTCGTCGGGCGAGCGCAGCATCACGTACTCGGAGCCGCGCACGCTGGTGAGCCCGGCGGCCTCGATGCCCACGCGGAGCACGGGCCGGGCCCGGGCGGGGTTGAGCCGGTCGACGACCGCGCCCCAAAGCCCGGGATCCGCGGGACCGAGCGGCTCGCCCGGTGCCCGTCCGGCCAGGGCTTCCCAGACACTCATCCGGGTCTCGACGTAGGTCACTGGGGGTCGACCTTCCAATCCGCTATGGCGAATGGAGACTAGGCGGTCAGCCATGAGGAAGGCGAGCCCCCTATAAGCCGTTCAACACCAGAAATTCCAGCAGAGCGGACAAAAAGGTGCGGTGGGGGGGGGGGGGGGGCCCCCCCCCGGCCCGGCGCCCCCCCCCCCCCCACGGGGGGGGGGGGGGCGTCGGCGGCGCGGGGCCCCCGGGGGGGGCGGGGGGGGGGGCGGCG
>NZ_JBEZXZ010000153.1:0-21601 GCF_040638275.1 Actinoplanes sp. NPDC026623
CGGCGGCCGGTGAGCAGCAGGTGCTCGGCGCCGTCCGTGGCGAGCCTGCGGGCGACGTGCGCGCCGAGCGCGCCGGCCCCGCCGGTGATGAGCACGGTGCCGCGCGGCCGCCAGCGGTGCTCCGCGGCGCCGGCGGGAATCGGGGCGTGCGCGAGGCGGCGGGCGTGTACGCCGTCCGGGCGGATGCTGAGCTGGTCCTCGTCGCCGATGCCGGCGAGGGTCCCGGCGAGCCGGGCGGCGGTGCGGGCGTCGGCGTCACCGGTGAGGTCGATCAGGCCGCCCCAGCGCCGCGGGTGCTCGAGCCCGGCGACCCGGCCGAGGCCCTGGATCGCGGCCTGGGCCGGTTCGGTGTCGGCGCCGCGGGTGACGATCCACAGTGGTACGTCGAGCTGTGCCGCGTCCATCGCCCGCACGAGGTCGAGCGTGGCGGCCAGTCCGGCGGTGACGTGCGGGGCGTCCGGGTGCGGGCGGCGGTCGTCGGCGAGCAGCGAGACCACGGCGCGTGCGCCGTCGGCCGCCGCGGCGATCCCGGCGGCGGAGTCCAGGTGCACGACGGTGCCGCCGTGCCCGGTGATCGCGGCGGCGACCGTTGTGGTGTCGGGTCCGGGCGCGGCGATCAGCAGCCAGGTGCCGGGCAGGTGCGCGGTGGCGGGCTCGGCCAGGCGGCGCCAGGTGATCCGGTAGCGCCAGGAGTCCGCGGCGGCCTGGACGCGTTCGCGGCGGCGCCAGCCGGCCAGCAGCGGCAGCATCGTGCCGAGCGAGGCGCGGTCGTCGGCCGCGGTGACGCCGAGGTCGGCGGCGAGGGTGGTCAGGTCGCCGTCCTCGACGGCGGTCCAGAACCGCTCGTCGACCGGGTCGGCGGCGGGGCCGGTGGCGGCGGGTTCGCCGGCCTCCAGCCAGAAGCGGTGCTGCTCGAACGCGTACGTCGGCAGGTCGACCGGCCGTCCGGCGGGGGTGACGTCGACGGGGACGCCGGTGGCGTACGCCTCGCCGGCGGAGGTCAGGAAGCGGCGGGTGCCGCCCTCGTCGCGGCGCAGGGTGCCGACCACCCGGGCGCCGGTGTCGGCCAGCGGGACCGAGACGACCGGGTGCGCGGAGACCTCGATGAACGGCCCGTACCCGTCGGCGACCAGCGCAGTCGCGGCGTCGGCGAACCGGACCGGCCGGCGCAGGTTCTCGAACCAGTAATCCGCGCTCGTCGCGTCGATCCACTCGCCGGTGACGGTCGACAGCATCGGCACCACACCAGCCGCAGCCGGCACCTCACCGAGCTCCGTGAGCAGCGATTCCCGTAGGGATTCGACCATCGGCGAGTGCGACGCATAATCCACCGCGATCAGACGCGCGCGAACCCCCAGCGCCTCCGCATCGGCAACCACCTGCCGCACCGCGTCCGGCTCCCCGGCAATGACCGTTGAGGTGGCCGCGTTGACAGCCGCGACCGATACACCCTGCGGAAGAGTCAGATCAGACTCAGGAAGCCCGATCGATGCCATCAAACCGGTGCCGGCCAGCGCCGTCAGCACCCGCGAACGCACCGCCACCACCCGCGCCGCATCAGCCAGCGACAACAGACCCGCCACATGAGCCGCCGCGATCTCACCCTGGGAGTGGCCGAGAACCGCCGCCGGGCGCACACCGACCGACTCCCACAGCCGCGCCAGAGCGACATGCACCGCGAACGACGCCGGCTGCACCACATCCACCCGGGCGAGCAACTCCTCGCTACGCAGGGCCTCGAACAGATCCCAATCCACGTGCGGGGCGAGTGCGTCCGCACACTCCCGCAGCGCCGCCGCGAACACCGGCGACTCGGCTGCGAGGTCGAGGGCCATGCCGACCCATTGGGCGCCCTGGCCCGGGAAGACGAAGATCGGGCCGCGGGTCGTCGCCGCCTCGGCCGGGACGATCGTCCGCAGGCCGTCGAGCAGTTCCTCGCGGGTCGCGCCGACGACGCCGGCGCGGACCGGCATCCGGCCGCGACGGTTGGTCAGCGACCAGGCCAGGTCGGCGGGCGCGACGCTGTCGTCGGCGGAGAGGAGCTCGGCGAGGCGGGTGGCCTGGCCCTGCAGGGCGGCGGCCGAGCGCGCCGACAGGGTCAGCAGCACCGGCCCGTCGACCGGTTCGACCTCGGCGGTCTCGACCGCCGGGGCCTGCTCCAGGATCACGTGCGCGTTGGTGCCGCTGATGCCGAACGAGGACACGCCGGCGCGGCGCGGGCGGTCCGGGGCGGGCCAGTCGCGGGCCGCGGTGAGCAGCTCGACCGAGCCGGTCTCCCAGTCGACCTGGTCGCTGGGCTCGTCGACGTGCAGGGTCCGCGGCATGACGCCGTGCCGCATGGCCATGACCATCTTGATGACGCCGCCGACGCCGGCCGCCGCCTGGGTGTGGCCGATGTTCGACTTGAGCGAGCCCAGGTAGAGCGGCTCCCCGGCGCGGTCCTGCCCGTACGTGGCGAGCAGCGCCTGCGCCTCGATCGGGTCGCCCAGCGTGGTGCCGGTGCCGTGCGCCTCGACGACGTCCACGTCGGACGGTCGCAGGGCCGAGTCGGCGAGCGCCTGCCGGATCACCCGCATCTGGGACGGGCCGTTCGGGGCGGTCAGGCTGCTGGACGCGCCGTCCTGGTTGACGGCCGAGCCGCGTACGACGGCGAGCACCTGGTGGCCGAGCCGCTGGGCGTCGGAGAGCCGCTCGACCAGCAGCAGGCCGACGCCCTCGGCGAAGCCGGTGCCGTCCGCGGCCGACGCGAACGACTTGCAGCGGCCGTCGGTGGACAGGCCGCGCTGGCGGCTCAGCTCGATGAAGACGTCCGGCGTCGACATCACCGTCACGCCGCCGGCCAGGGCCATCGTGCACTCGCCGCGGCGCAGCGCCTGTACCGCGAGGTGCAGGGTGACCAGCGAGGACGAGCAGGCGGTGTCGACCGTGACGGCCGGGCCCTCGAGGCCCAGCGTGTAGGAGATGCGGCCGGACGCGACGCTGTACGCGTTGCCGTTGCCGATGTAGCCCTCGAGGTCTGCCGGGGTGGTGTCGGCGCGGGTCGCGTAGTCCTGGTACATCACGCCGACGAAGACGCCGGTCTGGCTGCCGCGCACGGTGGCCGGGTCGATGCCGGCCTGCTCGTACGCCTCCCACGCGGTCTGCAGGAGCAGCCGCTGCTGCGGGTCCATGGCCAGGGCCTCGCGCGGGCTGATCCCGAAGAACGCCGGGTCGAAGTTGGCGGCGCCGTCGAGGAACCCGCCGCCGGTCGCGTAGTAGGTGCCCGGCGACTCGGGGTCGGGGTGGTAGAGCCGGTCGAGCGGCCAGCCCCGGTCGTCCGGGAACGCCGAGATCGCGTCCCGCCCGCCGGCCACCAGCTCCCACAGCCGCTCGGGTGAGGTGACCCCGCCGGGGTACCGGCAGCCGATGCCGACGATGGCGATCGGCTCCGCCGCGCGTTCCTCGGTCTCGCGCAGACGATCCTTGGTCTGTGCCAGGTCGGCGGTCACCCGCTTGAGGTATTCGCGCAGCTTCTGCTCGTTCTCCATGGTTCTAGCCTGCTGGCCGGGCGGGGCGGCAGACACCCCTAGCGCGCCCCTGCGCCCCCTGGCCGAAACAGCGTTCCCGGGCGGCCGGCACGGCCACCCGGGAACGTCTTCCGCCGCGCCTACGCCAGGGAGTCGATGAAGGCGAACATCTCCTCGTCGCTGGCGTCGCCGAGCTCCTCCGGCAGGTCGTCGCCGAGCCGCTTGAGCAGCTCCTGCAGGCGTCCGCGGACGCCGGTGCGGTCCTGGTCGGCCATCGGCCCGGCCAGCAGCGCCTCGAGCCGGTCCAGCTCGGCCAGGGCGGGTGCCGCGGCCGGGGCGTCGGCGGGCAGCCGGTCGAGCAGGTGCCCGGCGACCGCCGTGGCGGTCGGATAGTCGAACACCAGCGTGGCCGGCAGCTTCGAGCCGATGGCGCGGCCGAGCCGGTTGCGCAGTTCGAGCGCGGTCAGCGAGTCGAATCCGAGGTCGACCAGGCCGCGGTCGGCGTCGACGGCGTGCGGTCCGGCGAAGCCGAGCACCCCGGCGACGTGCATGCGTACCAGGTCGAGGACCGCCGCGGCGGCCTGGTCCGGCGGCAGCGCCGCTATCCGCCGGCGCAGCGCCTCGGCCTCGGACGCGGATCCGGCGCCGGCCGCGGTGGCCCGCCGGCTGGGGGCGCGCACCAGGGCACGCAGGGCCGGCGGCACGCCGTTGTCGGCCGCCCGGGACCGCAGCCGGTCCAGGTCGAACCGCGCCGCCACCACCGCCGGATCCGGTGTGGCCAGGGCCGCGTCGAACAGCGCCAGGCCGGTGCCGGTGTCCATCGCGGCGATGCCGGAGCGGCCCATCCGGGCCACGTCGGCGTCGCCGAGCCTGCCGGTCAGCTCGCTGCGCTGGGCCCAGAAGCCCCAGGCGATCGAGGTGCCGGGCAGGCCGAGCGAGCGGCGGTGGCCGGCGAGGGCGTCCAGGAACGCGTTCGCGGCCGCGTAGTTCGCCTGCCCGGCGCTGCCGAACGTGCCGGCGCCCGAGGAGAACAGCACGAACGCGGTCAGGTCGCGGTCGCGGGTCAGGTCGTGCAGCACGACCGCGGCGTCCACCTTGGGCCGCATCACCGTGTCCAGGCGGGCCGGGTCGAGCGAGGCGACCACGCCGTCGTCGGTGACGCCGGCGGCGTGCACCACGGCCCGGATCGGGTGGGCCGCGAACAGCCCGGCCATCGCCGGCCGGTCGTCGGCGGCGCAGGCCACGATCTCCGCCTCGGCGCCCAGGGCGGCCAGGTCGGCGCGCAGCTCGGCGGCGCCCTCGGCGTCCGGGCCGCGGCGGCTGGTGATCACCAGCCGGCGTACGCCGTGCGCGGTGACCAGGCGCCGGGCGATGTGCGCGCCGATGGTGCCGGTGCCGCCGGTGAGCAGCACCGCGCCGCCCGGGTCGAACCCGGCGGGCTGGTCCGCCACCGTGGACCGGGCGAGGCGCGGGACGAGCAGTTCGCCGTCGCGGACCGACAGCTCGGTCTCGCCGGGCAGCGCCGCGATCACCGCCGGCCACGGTATCGGGCCGCGGTCGTGGTCGAGCAGGCCGAACCGGTCGGGGTTCTCCGCCTCGGCGGACCGGACCAGACCCCACACCGCGGCGGCGGCCAGGTCCGGGCCGCCGGCGACCGCGCCGGTGGTGACCAGCACCAGCCGGGAACCGGCCATCCGGTCGTCGGCGAGCCAGCGCTGCACCAGGTCCAGGGCGTGCCCGGTGGTGGCCCGCACCGAGGCGGGCAGGTCGCGGCCGTCGCCGGTGATCGGCGCGAACACCACCTCGGGCGCGTCGCCGCCGGCCGCCAGCAGCGCGTCGAGGTCGTCGTGCCGGGCGGCGGCGGGCAGGCCCAGGTCGTGCGCGCCGAGCACGGCCCAGCGGCCCGGCGCGGTGGCCGGCAGGTCGCCGATCGGCGTCCAGCCGACGGTGTGCAGGGCCGCGGCGGAGGTGGCGCCGCGCAGCTGGGCCTCGGTGACCGGGCGCAGCACCAGGGCGTCGACCGACACCACCGGCGCTCCGCCGGCGTCCGCGGCGGCCAGCGCGAGCCGGCCGTCCGGCGACGGTGACAGCCGCACCCGCAGCGTGGTGGCGCCGGCCGCGTGCACGGTGACGCCGGTCCAGCTGAACGGCAGTTGCACGGCCGCGCCGGCGGTGCCCAGGCCGAGCGCGTGCAGGGCGGCGTCGAACAGGGCGGGGTGCAGCACGAAGCCGGTGGCCTTGGCGTCCTGTGGCAGCGCGACGTCGGCGAAGATCTCGGCGCCGCGGCGCCAGGCGGCGCGCAGGCCGCGGAACGACGGGCCGTACTCGTAGCCGCGCCCGGCCAGGTCGTCGTAGCCGCCGCCCAGGTCGATCGGCTCGGCGCCGGCCGGCGGCCAGGCCACCAGGTCGAAGCCGGCCGGGCCGGGTTCCCCGGCGAGCAGGCCGGCCGCGTGGGTGATCCACTCGCCGCCGTCGCCGGCCTGTGAGTGCACGGCGACCTCGCGGCGGCCGTCATCGTCGGGGGCGCCGACGGTGGCCTGCACCCGGACCGCGCCGTCGGCCGGGATGACCAGCGGGGCAAGCAGGGTCAGCTCGTCGAGGCGGGCGCAGCCGACCTCGTCGCCTGCCCGGATCGCCAGCTCGACGAAGGCGGTGCCGGGCAGCAGGGCGGTGCCGAGGACGGCGTGGTCGGCGAGCCAGGGGTGGCTCTTTCGGGAGAGGCGGCCGGTGAGCACCACCTGATCGGCGCCGGCCACCGGGACGACCGCGCCGAGCAGCGGGTGCTCGGCCCGGCCCAGGCCCGCGGCGGCGACGTCGGCGGTGCCGGGTGCGGCCTCCAGCCAGTAGCGCTGGTGTTCGAAGGCGTAGGTCGGGAGGTCGACCAGCCGGGCGTCGGCGGGCAGCACCGACCCCCAGTCGACCTCGGCACCCGCCGCGAACGCCTCCCCCGCCGAGGCGAGGAAACGACGCCAGCCACCCTCATCGCGGCGCAACGTACCCACCACACCCGGCACCATGTCGGATAGGGGCACCGACACCACCGGATGCGCCGAAACCTCAACGAACAAACCGAACCCGTCAGCGGTAAGCGTGGAAACCGCATCAGCGAACCGGACCGGACGGCGCAGATTCTCGAACCAGTAATCCGCGCTCGTCGCGTCGATCCACTCGCCGGTCACCGTCGACAGCATCGGCACCACACCAGCCGCAGCCCGCACCTCACCGAGCTCCGTCAGCAGCGACTCCCGCAGCGACTCGACCATCGGCGAGTGCGACGCATAATCCACCGCGATCAACCGCGCCCGAACCCCCAAAGCCTCCGCATCAGCAACCACCTGCCGCACCGCGTCCGGCTCCCCGGCAATGACCGTTGAGGTGGCCGCGTTGACAGCCGCGACCGACACACCCTGCGGAAGAGTCAGATCAGACTCAGGAAGCCCAATCGATGCCATCAAACCGGTACCGGCCAGCGCCGTCAGCACCCGCGAACGCACCGCCACCACCCGCGCCGCATCAGCCAGCGACAACAGACCCGCCACATGAGCCGCCGCGATCTCACCCTGCGAATGACCCAGAACCGCCGCCGGACGCACACCGACCGACTCCCACAACCGCGCCAGCGCGACATGCACCGCGAACGACGCCGGCTGCACCACATCCACCCGCGCCAGCAACTCCTCACTACCAAGCGCCTCGAACAGATCCCAATCCACGTGCGGGGCAAGCGCCTCCGCACACTCCCGCAGCGCCGCCGCGAACACCGGCGACTCGGCGACCAGGTCCAGGGCCATGCCGACCCACTGCGCACCCTGACCCGGGAACACGAACACCGGGCCGCGACCCGCGACCGCCTCCACCGGAACCGCAGACCGCAGACCGGCGATCAGCTCCTCGCTCGTCGAGCCGACCGCCACCACGCGATGCCCGAACAGGGCGCGCGATGACACCAGGCTGCGGGCGATGTCCGCCGGTGCGACCGCACCGGCGGCCGCGGCCAGGCGCCCGACCTGCCCGCTGAGCGCCCCGGCCGTCTTGGCCGACACCACCCAGGGGACGACGCCGGTGCCGCCGGTGGAGGGCGCCGGAGACTCCTGCGGCGCGTGTTCGAGGATCACGTGGGCGTTGGTGCCGCTGATGCCGAACGACGAGACCCCCGCGCGGCGCGGCCGGTCCAGCGCCGGCCACTCCCGCGCCGACGTCAGCAGGGAGACCGCACCGGACTCCCAGTCGATCTCGTGGCTGGGCTCGTCGACGTGCAGGGTCTGCGGCAGCACCCCGTGCCGCATCGCCATCACCAGCTTGATGATGCCGCCGACGCCGGCCGCCGCCTGGGTGTGCCCGATGTTCGACTTGAGCGAGCCGAGCCACAGCGGCTCGCCGTCGCGGTCCTGCCCGTACGTGGCCAGCAGCGCCTGCGCCTCGATCGGGTCGCCCAGCGTGGTGCCGGTGCCGTGCGCCTCCACCGCGTCCACATCGGACGATCGGAGCGACGCGTCGGCCAGCGCCTGCCGGATGACCCGCATCTGCGACGGCCCGTTCGGGGCGGTGAGCCCGTTGGACGCGCCGTCCTGGTTGACGGCCGAGCCGCGCACGACCGCGAGGACGTGATGCCCCTTGGCCCGGGCGTCGGAGAGGCGTTCGAGCACCAGCATGCCCGCGCCCTCGCCCCACCCGGTGCCGTCGGCCGCCGCGGCGAACGACTTGCAGCGCCCGTCGGCGGCCATCCCCCGCTGCCGGGAGAAGTCGGTGAACGCGATCGGGGTGGCCATCACCGAGGCGCCGCCGGCCAGCGCCATCGTGCACTCCCCGCGGCGCAGCGACTGCACCGCGAGGTGCAGGGCGACGAGCGACGACGAGCAGGCGGTGTCGACGCTGATCGCCGGCCCCTCCAGCCCGAGGGTGTACGCGACCCGGCCGGACGCGACGCTGTTGAAGCCGCCGTTGCCGAGGAACGGCTGGATGTCCTCGGGGGCGAGCCCGACCGAGGTGGTGTAGTCGTTGGTGATGACGCCGACGAACACGCCGGTCCGGCTGCCGCGCACGGTGGCCGGGTCGATGCCGGCGCGTTCGAGGGCCTCCCATGACGATTCGAGCAGCAGGCGCTGCTGCGGGTCCATGGCGAGCGCCTCGCGCGGGCTGATCCCGAAGAATCCGGCGTCGAACAGCGCGGCGTCGTGCAGGAAGCCGCCCTCCCGGACGTACGAGGTGCCGGTGCGGTCCGGGTCGGGGTCGTAGAGGCCGTCGACGTCCCAGCCGCGGTCGGCGGGGAACGGCGTCATCGCGTCCCGGCCCTGCGCGAGGAGGTCCCAGAGCTGCTCGGGTGAGTCGGCGCCGCCCGGGAAGTGGCAGCTCATGCCGACGATGGCGATCGGCTCGGCGTCGGCGGCGGCCGCGACCGGCTCGTCGGGCACGCGGGCCGGGTCGTCGCCGGTGAGCTCGCCGACCAGGTGGCGGGCCAGCGCGCCGGGGCTCGGGTAGTCGAAGACCAGCGTGGCCGGCAGCCGCAGGCCGGTGGCCGCGCCGAGCCGGTTGCGCAGCTCGACGGCGGTCAGCGAGTCGAACCCGATCTCCTTGAACGCGCGGCCCGCGCCGATCCGCTCCGGCTCGGCGAAGCCCAGCACGAACCCGACGTGGGAGCGGACCAGGTCGAGCAGCGCCCGTTCCCGGTCGGCGGCGGGCAGGCCGCGGATCCGGTCGGCCAGGCCGTCGTTCGCCGCGACCGCGGCGCCGGCCGTACGGCGTACGACGGCGCCGACGAGGGTGCGCAGCACGGCGGGGAGCTGCCCGGCCGAGCGCAGCGCGGGTAGGTCCAGCCGGACGGGGGCCACCACCGGCCAGGGCGAGCCGATCCCGGCGTCGAACAGCTCGACGCCGAGCTCGGAGGAGAGCGGCAGGACGCCGCCGCGGGCCATCCGCCTGACGTCGACGTCCGACAGGTGCGCGGTCATCGACGAGCGCTCCTCCCAGAAGCCCCAGGCCAGGGCGGAACCGGGCAGGCCGGCGCGGCGGCGGGACTCGATCAGGTTCTCCAGGAAGACGTTGGCCGCCGCGTAGTTGCCCTGGCCGGACTCGCCCAGGGTGGCGGCGGCCGACGAGAAGACCGCGAAGAACGCGAGGTCGGCGTCGCGGGTCAGCTCGTCGAGGTGGATCGCGGCGTCCACCTTGGGCGCGAACACCGTGCGGACCCGTTCGGGGGTGAGCGACGAGACCAGGCCGTCGTCCAGGACGCCGGCCGCGTGCACGACGCCGGTCAGCGGGGCGCCGGCGGGGACCGCGGCCAGCACGCGCCGCACCACGGACCGGTCGGAGACGTCGCCGGCCACCACTGTCACCCGGGCGCCGAGCGCCTCCAGGTCGGCGACCAGCTCCGGGGCGCCGTCGGTGGCGAGGCCGCGGCGGCCGGTGAGCACCAGTTCGCGTACGCCATGAGTGGTGACCAGGCGGCGGGCGACAAGCGCGCCCACCGTGCCCAGGCCGCCGGTGACCACGACCGTGCCGGCCGGGTCGGCGGCGCGCGGCACGGTCAGCACGATCTTGCCGACGTGCCGCGCCTGCGACATGAACCGGAACGCCTCCGTGGCCCGGCGCACGTCCCACGCGGTGACCGGCAGCCCGGCCAGCTCGCCGGACCCGAGCAGCGACAGCAGGTGGGCGAGCATCTCCGCGGTGCGTGCCGGCCCCGCCTCGACCAGGTCGTACGCGCGGTACCGCACGCCCGGATGCCGCTCGGCGACCTCGGCGGCGTCGCGGATGTCGGTCTTGCCCATCTCCAGGAAGTGCCCGCCGCGCGGCAGCAGGCCGAGCGACGCGTCGACGAACTCGCGGGCCAGCGAGTCGAGCACGACGTCCATGCCCGTCCCGCCGGTCACCTCGGCGAACTTGGCCGCGAACGTCAGGTCCCGGGTGGACGCGATGTGGTCGTCGTCCAGGCCGAGGCCGCGCAGCACGTCCCACTTCGCGGGGTTGGCGGTGGCGAACACCTCGGCGCCCAGCGACCGGGCGAGCTGCACGGCGGCCATGCCCACCCCGCCGGCGCCGGCGTGCACCAGCACCCGCTGCCCGGCCCGCACCCCGGCCAGGTCGACCAGGCCGTAGTAGGCGGTGAGGTAGGCGATCGGGACGGCCGCCGCCCGCGCGAACGACCAGCCGGCCGGCATCCTGGCGAGGAATTCCCGCTGGGTGACGGCGACCGGGCCGAACGCGCCGACGAACAGGCCGGCCACCCGGTCCCCGGCCTTGAGGTCGGTGACGCCCGGGCCGGCCTCGAGCACCACGCCCGCGGCCTCGCCGCCCATCACCTCCTCGGTGGCGGCCATGCCGAGCAGCGACACCAGGTCGCGGAAGTTGATGCCGGCCGCGCGCACCCCGACCCGCACCTCGCCGGCCGCGAGCGGGGCGTGCGCCTCGGGCGCGGGCACGAATTCGAGGTTCTCCAGGCTCTCCCGGACGGTGGCGTCGAGCCGCCACGGGGCGCCGCCGGCGGGCGGGACGAGCGTGTCCCGGGCGCGTACCCGGACGAGTCGCCGGGCCAGGACGGTGTTGCCGCGCAGGGCCACCTCGGGTTCGCCGGCGGCGAGCGCGGCGGGCAGGGCGGCCCGCGCGGCCTCGGAGCCGTCGGTGTCGGCGAGCAGGAACCGGTCCGGGTTCTCCGCCTGCGCCGCCCGGAGCAGACCCCAGACCGGCGCGTACGCGAGGGAGCCGAGCCGTTCGCCGGGTGCGGCCACGACCGCGCGGGTGGTGACCACGGCCAGCCGGGACCCGGCGAACCGGTCGTCGGCGAGCCACTGCTGCGCGAGTTCCAGCGCCTGCACGGTGGCCCGGTGCGGGTCGCCCTCGGCGATGTCGGGCAGCCGCAGCACGACCGTCGCGGGCACGTCGCCGGTCAGGTCGCCGAGATCGGTGACGGTGACCGGCTCCGCGGGGGCGGCGGGCGCCTCGATCGCGGTCCACGCGACCCGGAACAGCGCCTCGTCGGCCGGGCTGGGCGCGGCGAGCCCGTCGGCGCTGATCGGCCTGAGGGTCATCGCCTCGACGGTGGCGACCGGCGCGCCGGTGAGGTCGGCGAGGGCGATCCGGACCGTGTCGTCGCCGGCCGGGGCGAGATGCACCCGCAGGCCGGTGGTGCCGGACGCGTGCAGGGTGACGCCGGTCCAGCTGAACGGCAGGCGCACCGAGTCCTGGGTTCCGTCGATCCCGATCGCGTGCAGTGCGGCGTCGAGCAGGGCGGGGTGCAGGCCGAACCGGGCCGCGTCGGCGGCCTGCTCCGGCAGGGCGACCTCGGCGTAGACGTCGTCGCCGCGGCGCCAGACGCGCCGCACGCCCCGGAAGGTGGGGCCGTAGCGGTAGCCGTCGGCGGCCAGGCCGGCGTAGAGGCCGTCGGTGGAGACCGGCTGGGCCCCGGCCGGCGGCCAGGTGGTGAGGTCGCTGACCGTGCCGGCTGAGCCGATCGCGAGGGTGCCGACGGCGTGGGTGGCCCAGGTTTCGCCGTCGGGGCTGGAGTGGATGGTGACCGGGCGGCGGCCGTCGGAGTCGGCGGCGCCGGCGACGACCCGCAGCAGGACCGGGCGGTCGCCGAGGACCAGGGGTGCGGCCAGGGTGAGCTCCTCGACGCGGTCGCAGCCGACCTCGTCGCCGGCGCGCACGGCCATCTCGACGAACGCGGCGCCGGGCAGCAGCACGGTGCCGAGCACGGCGTGGTCGGTCAGCCAGGCCGGGTCCTTGGCGCTGATCCTGCCGGTGAGCACGACGCCCTCGCCGTCGGGCAGGACGACCGCGGCGGGCAGCAGCGGGTGTTCGGTGCCGCCGAGTCCGGCCGCGGCCAGGTCGCCGGGGCCGCCGGTGTTCTCGAGCCAGAAGCGGTCCCGGTCGAAGGCGTAGGTGGGGAGGTCGACCAGCCGGGCGTCGGCGGGCAGCACCGACACCCAGTCGACCTCGGCACCCGCCGCGAACGCCTCCCCCGCCGAGGCGAGGAAACGACGCCAGCCACCCTCATCGCGGCGCAACGTGCCCACCACACCCGGCACCATGTCGGATAGGGGCACCGACACCACCGGATGCGCCGAAACCTCAACGAACAAACCGAACCCGTCCGCCGTGAGCGTGGAAACCGCATCAGCGAACCGGACCGGCCGGCGCAGATTCTCGATCCAGTAATCCGCGCTCGCCGCGTCGATCCACTCGCCGGTCACCGTCGACAACATCGGCACCACACCAACCGCAGCCCGCACCTCACCAAGCTCCGTCAGCAGCGACTCCCGCAGCGACTCGACCATCGGCGAATGCGACGCATAATCCACCGCGATCAGACGCGCCCGAACCCCCAAAGCCTCCGCATCGGCAACCACCTGCCGCACCGCGCCCGGCTCACCCGCGATCACCGTCGACGTGGCCGCATTCACGGCCGCGACCGACACACCGTCCGGCAGCGTCAACGCCGACTCGGGCAACCCGATCGACGCCATCAACCCGGTACCGGCCAGCGCCGTCAGCACCCGCGAACGCACCGCCACCACCCGCGCCGCATCGACCAGCGACAACAGACCCGCCACATGAGCCGCCGCGATCTCACCCTGCGAATGACCCAGAACCGCCGCCGGGCGCACACCGACCGACTCCCACAGCCGCGCCAGAGCGACATGCACCGCGAACGACGCCGGCTGCACCACATCCACCCGCGCCAGCAACTCCTCGCTACGCAGCGCCTCGAACAGATCCCAATCCACGTGCGGGGCGAGTGCGTCCGCACACTCCCGCAGCGCCGCCGCGAACACCGGCGACTCGGCGACCAGGTCCAGGGCCATGCCGACCCACTGCGCACCCTGACCCGGAAACACGAACACCGGGCCGCGACCCGCGACCGCCTCCACCGGGACCGCAGACCGCAGACCGGCGATCAGCTCCTCGCTCGTCGAGCCGACCGCCACCACGCGATGCCCGAACAGAGCGCGTGTGGAGACCAGGCTGCGGGCGATGTCCAGCGGCTCGCCGCCGGCGGCGGCCAGGCGGTCGATCTGGCCGCCGAGGGCGGCCTCCGACTTCGCCGACACCACCCACGGCACGACCGGCGCGCTCGCCGCGCGCGGCGGCTCCTCGACCGGCGGCGCCTGCTCCAGGATGAGATGCGCGTTGGTGCCGCTGATGCCGAACGACGAGACGCCGGCGCGGCGTGGCCGGTCCACCGCCGGCCACTCCCGCGCGGACGTCAGCAGGGAGACCGCGCCCGACTCCCAGTCGACCCGGTTCGTGGGCTCGTCGACGTGCAGCGACTCGGGCAGCGTGCCGTACCGCATAGCCATGATCATTTTGAGGACGCCGCCGACGCCCGCCGCGGCCATCGTGTGGCCGACGTTCGACTTGAACGAGCCGAGCCACAGCGGCTCGCCGTCGCGGTCCTGGCCGTACGTGGCCAGCAGCGCCTGCGCCTCGATCGGGTCGCCCAGCGTGGTGCCGGTGCCGTGCGCCTCGACAGCGTCCACATCGGAGGGTTGCAGGCCGGCGTTCTCCAGCGCCGCGCGGATGACCCGGCGCTGGGCCGGGCCGTTCGGGGCGGACAGGCCGTTGGACGCGCCGTCCTGGTTGACCGCGGAGCCGCGTACCACGGCGAGGATCCGGTGGCCGAGCCGTTGCGCCTCGGAGAGCCGCTCCAGCACGAGCATGCCGACGCCCTCGCCCCAGCCGGTGCCGTCCGCGGCGGTGGCGAACGGCTTGCACCGGCCGTCGCGCCCGAGCCCGCGCTGGCGGGAGAACTCGGTGAACGCACCCGGGGTGGCCATCACCGAGGCGCCGCCGGCCAGCGCCATCGCGCACTCCCCGCGGCGCAGCGACTGCACCGCGAGGTGCAGCGCCACCAGCGACGACGAGCAGGCGGTGTCCACGCTGATCGCCGGCCCCTCCAGCCCGAGGGTGTACGCGACCCGGCCGGACGCCACGCTCGCCGCGCCGCCGTTGCCCAGGAACGCCTCGAGGTCGTCCGGCACGGTACGCAGCCCGGACGTGTAGTCGTTGTGGATCACGCCGACGAACACGCCGGTCCGGCTCCCGGCGAGCGTGCCCGGGTCGAGGCCGGCCCGTTCCAGGGCCTCCCAGGACGACTCCAGCAGCAGCCGCTGCTGCGGGTCCATCGCCAGGGCCTCGCGCGGGCTGATCCCGAAGAACGCCGGGTCGAACAGCGCCGCGTCGTGCAGGAAGCCGCCCTCCCGGACGTAGGTGGTCCCGGCCCGGTCGGGGTCCGGGTCGTAGAGGCCGTCGACGTCCCAGCCGCGGTCGGCCGGGAACGGCGTCATCGCGTCCCGGCCCCGAGCTACCAGGTCCCAGAGCTGCTCGGGCGTGTCCACCCCGCCGGGAAAGCGGCAGCTCGCGCCGACGATGGCGATCGGTTCGCTGCCGGCCTCGACCAGCCGGCGGTTCTGCTGCTTGAGCCGCTCGGTCTCCCGAAGCGAGGTGCGGAGGGCGTCGACGAGCTGCGCGTTCGAGGTGGTCATCTATGGCTCCAGGTCGCGGTGCGTCGGGTCAGGAGTCGGACGAGCTGAGCGCGAGCTGGATCAGCTCCGCCGCGTCCATGTCGTCGAGGGAGTCGTCGGTGCCGGGCTGGGCGGCCTCGGCGACCCCGGCCAGGGCGAGCAGCGTGTCGAGCACGCCGGCCTCGCGGAGCCGGGCGATCGGCACCGCCGCGAACGCGGACCGCAGCGCCGCCTCGTCGTCCTGCTCGGCGCCGCCGGTGTCGTCCGGCAGCAGCTCGGCCAGCAGCTGGCGGGCCAGCACGGCCGGGCTCGGGTAGTCGAAGACCAGGGTGGCCGGCAGGCGCAGGCCGGTGGCCGCGCTGAGCCGGTTGCGCAGCTCGACCGCGGTGAGCGAGTCGAAGCCGATCTCCTTGAACGCGCGGCCGGCACCGATCCGCTCGGGTTCGCCGAAGCCGAGCACGAAACCGACGTGCGAGCGGACCAGGTCGAGCAGCGCCCGGTCGCGGTCGGCGGCCGGCAGGCTCCGGATCCGGTCCACCAGGCCGGACCCGGACTCGGTGCCGGTCGCGGCGGCGCCGGCCACCCGGCGTACGCCGCCGAGCAGCGAGCGCAGCACGGCCGGGACCGGAACCGCCGACCGCAGCGCCGGGAGGTCCAGCCGGACCGGCGCGAGGACGCCCCACGGCGAGCCGATCCCGGCGTCGAACAGCTCGGCGCCGAGCTCGGAGGAGAGCGGCAGGACGCCGCCGCGGGCCATCCGCGTGACGTCGGCCTCGGACAGGTGCGCGGTCATCGACGAGCGCTGCGCCCAGAAGCCCCAGGCGAGCGCGGAGCCGGGCAGCCCGGCCGTCCGGCGGGACTCGATCAGGCTCTCCAGGAAGACGTTCGCGGCGGCGTAGTTGCCCTGGCCGGACTCGCCCATGGTGGCCGCGGCCGACGAGAACACTGTGAAGAACGCCAGGTCCGCGTGGCGGGTCAGCTCGTCGAGGTGCACGGCGGCGTCCACCTTGGGGGCGAACACCCGGGTGAGGCGCTCCGGGGTCAGCGACGACACCAGGCCGTCGTCCAGCACGCCGGCCGCGTGCACCACGCCGGTCAGCGGGGCGTCGGCCGGGACGGCGGCCAGCACGCGCTGCACCACGGCTCGGTCGGAGACGTCGCCGGCCACTACGGTGACCAGGGCGCCGAGGGCTTCGAGCTCGGCGACCAGCTCGGCGGCGCCGGGTCCCGCCAGGCCGCGGCGGCCGGTGAACACCAGGCTGCGTACGCCGTGGTCGGTCACCAGGCGCCGGGCCACCACCCCGCCGACCAGGCCGAGGCCGCCGGTGACGACGACCGTGCCGAGCGGATCGGCCGCGCGCGGCACGGTCAGCACGATCTTGCCGACGTGCCGGGCCTGCGACATGAACCGGAACGCCTCCGCGGCCCGGCGCACGTCCCACGCGGTGACCGGCAGCTTCGCCAGCACCCCCGCGGCGAACAGCGCGAAGATCTGGACCAGCATCTCCTGCGTACGGTCCGGGTCGAAGTCCGGCAGGTTGTAGGCGGCGTACCGCACGCCCGGGTGCCGGGCGCCGACCTCGGCCGCGTCGCGGATGTCGGTCTTGCCCATCTCCAGGAAGTGCCCGCCGCGCGGCAGCAGGTCCAGCGAGGCGTCGACGAACTCGCGGGCCAGCGAGTTCAGCACCACGTCCATCCCGGCGCCGCCGGTGACCCGGGCGAACTTCTCGGCGAAGCCCAGGTCGCGCGAGCTGGCGATGTGGTCCTCGTCGAGGCCCATCCCGCGCAGCACGTCCCACTTGGCCGGGCTGGCGGTGGCGAACACCTCGGCGCCCATCCAGCGGGCCAGTTGCACGGCGGCCATGCCGACTCCGCCGGCGCCGGCGTGCACCAGGATCCGCCGGCCGGGCCGCAGGTCGGCGAGGTCCGCCAGGCCGTACAGCGCGGTGACGTAGATGACCGGGATCGCGGCGGCCTCGGCGAACGTCCAGCCGGCCGGCAGCGGCACGAGCTGGGTGCGGTGGGTGACCGCGACCGGCCCGAACGAGCCGGTGAACAGCCCGGCCACCCGGTCGCCGGCCTTGAGGTCGGTGACGCCCGGGCCGGCCTCGAGGACCACGCCGGCCGCCTCGCCGCCCATGATCTCGTTGACCGTGACCATGCCGAGGGCGGTGACCACGTCGCGGAAGTTCAGGCCCGCGGCGCGGACCGCGACCCGGATCTCGCCGTCCTTGAGCGGCGCGGCCGCGTCCGGCGCGGGAGCGAGGGTGAGGTTCTCCAGGGTGCCGCTGGCGGTGACGTCGAGCCGCCACCGGTCGCCGGCCGGCGGGATCAGCTCGTCGCCGGCCGCCCGGACCAGCCGCCGGACCCGCACAACGCCGCCGTGCAGGGCGATCTCCGGCTCGTCGAGCGCGAACACGGCGGGCAGCGCGGCCCGGGAGCCCGCGGCGGCGTCCAGGTCGATCAGCACGAACCGGCCGGGGTTCTCGGCCTGCGCCGAGCGCACCAGGCCGCGCGCGGCGGTGACGGCGAGGTCGGTGAGGTGCTCGCCCGGCTCGGCCTGCACCGCGCCACGGGTGACCAGGGCCAGCCGCGAGCCGGCGAACCGCTCGTCGGACAGCCACCGCTGCACGGTCGCCAGGGCGGCGACCGATCCCCGGTGTACGTCGGCGGCCAGGTCCCCGGTGTGCGGGCCGGTGAGCGGCAGCAGGACGACGTCCGGCACGTCGCCGGTCAGCTCGTCCAGGCTGTCGGCCTCGGTCCACGTGCCGGCGTACCCGTCCGCCGGAACCGGCTGGACCGGCCACTCGACCCGGAAGAGGTCCTGGTGCCCGGCCGGCCTCGCGTCCCCGGCGAGCTGGTCGGCGGAGACGGCGCGCAGGTCGAGCCCGTCGACGGTGGCGACGGGCGCGCCGGTGGTGTCGGCGACCCGGATCGCCATGCTGTTCGGGCCGGTGCGGGTGATCGCGCAGCGCAGCGCGGTGGCGCCGGTGGCGTGCAGGGTGACGCCGGCGAACGAGAACGGCATGGTGACCGCCGGGTCGTCGTCGAGCAGCACGCTGCCCTGCAGGACGGCGTCGAGCAGCGCCGGGTGCAGGCCGAACCGGCCCGCGTCGGCGGCGGCCGCGTCGGGGAGGGCGACCTCGGTGAACAGTTCGTCGCCGCGGCGCCAGGCCCGGCGCAGGCCCTGGAAGATCGGGCCGTATCCGTAGCCGTCGAGGCTGTCGTAGAAGGTGTCGGTCGGTACCTGCCGGGCGCCGGGCGGCGGCCAGGTGGTGAGCTCCGCGGCCGGGGCGGTCGCGCCGGTCGCGAGGGTGCCGACGGCGTGCGTGGTCCAGGTTTCGCCGTCCGGGCAGGAGTGGATGGTCACCGGGCGGCGGTCGTTCTCGTCGGCGGCGCCGGCGACGACCCGCAGCAGGACCGGGCGGTCGCCGAGGACCAGGGGTGCGGCCAGGGTGAGCTCCTCGACGCGGTCGCAGCCGACCTCGTCGCCGGCGCGCACGGCCATCTCGACGAACGCGGCGCCGGGCAGCAGGACCGTGCCTAGCACCTCGTGCTGGGCGAGCCATGCGGGGCTGTTCGCGGCGACCTGGCCGGTGAGCACGACGCCGTCGCCGTCGGGCAGCAGGACCGCGGCCGGGAGCAGCGGGTGCTCGGTGGAGCCGAGGCCGGCCGAGGCGAGGTCGCCGACGGTGCCGGCCGATTCGAGCCAGTAGCGATGCTGCTCGAACGCGTACGTCGGCAGGTCGATCGCGCGCCCGGCGGGTGCCAGGTCGACGTCGGCGCCGGCGGCGAACGCCTCCCCCGCCGAGGCGAGGAAACGACGCCAGCCACCCTCGTCGCGGCGCAGCGTGCCCACCACACCCGGCACCATGTCGGATAGGGGCACCGACACCACCGGATGCGCCGAAACCTCAACGAACAAACCGAACCCGTCAGCGGTAAGCGTGGAAACCGCATCAGCGAACCGGACCGGCCGGCGCAGATTCTCGAACCAGTAATCCGCGCTCGCCGCGTCGATCCACTCGCCGGTCACCGTCGACAACATCGGCACCACACCAGCCGCAGCCCGCACCTCACCGAGCTCCGTCAGCAACGACTCCCGCAGCGACTCGACCATCGGCGAATGCGACGCATAATCCACCGCGATCAACCGCGCGCGAACCCCCAAAGCCTCCGCATCGGCAACCACCTGCCGCACCGCGCCCGGCTCACCCGCGATCACCGTCGACGTGGCCGCATTCACGGCCGCGACCGACACACCGTCCGGCAGCGTCAACGCCGACTCGGGCAACCCGATCGATGCCATCAAACCGGTACCGGCCAGCGCCGTCAGCACCCTCGAACGCACCGCCACCACCCGCGCCGCATCAGCCAGCGACAACAGACCCGCCACATGAGCCGCCGCGATCTCACCCTGCGAATGACCCAGAACCGCCGCCGGACGCACACCGACCGACTCCCACAACCGCGCCAGAGCGACATGCACCGCGAACGACGCCGGCTGCACCACATCAACCCGCGCCAGCAACTCCTCGCTACCAAGCGCCTCGAACAGATCCCAATCCACGTGCGGGGCAAGCGCCTCCGCACACTCCCGCAGCGCCGCCGCGAACACCGGCGACTCGGCGACCAGGTCCAGGGCCATGCCGACCCACTGCGCACCCTGACCCGGGAACACGAACACCGGGCCGCGGGTCGTCGCCGCCTCGGCCGGGACGATCGTCCGCAGGCCGTCGAGCAGTTCCTCGCGGGTCGCGCCGACCACTCCGGCGCGGACCGGCATCCGGCCGCGCAGCGCGGACAGCGAGAACGCCAGGTCGGCGGGCGCGATGTCCTCGTCGGCGGAGAGGAGTGACGTGAGACGGGCGGCCTGGCCCTCGAGGGCCGCGGCCGAGCGCGCCGACAGGGTCAGCAGCACCGGCCCGCCGACCGGCTCGACCTCGGCGGGCTCGACCGCCGGGGCCTGCTCCAGGATCACGTGCGCGTTCGTGCCGCTGATGCCGAACGACGAGACACCCGCGCGGCGCGGGCGGTCCAGCGCCGGCCAGTCGCGGGCCGACGTCAGCAGTTCGACGGCGCCCGACTCCCAGTCGATCTGGGTGCTGGGCTGGTCGACGTTCAGGGTCCGCGGCATGACGCCGTGCCGCATCGCCTGAATCATCTTGATGACGCCGCCGACCCCGGCCGCCGCCTGGGTGTGGCCGATATTCGACTTGAGCGAGCCCAAGTAGAGCGGCTCCCCGGCGCGGTCCTGCCCGTACGTGGCCAGCAGGGCCTGCGCCTCGATAGGGTCACCCAGCGTGGTGCCGGTGCCGTGCGCCTCGACGACGTCCACGTCGGACGGTCGCAGGGCAGAGTCGGCGAGCGCCTGCCGGATCACCCGCATCTGCGAGGGCCCGTTCGGGGCGGTCAGGCCGTTCGAGGCGCCGTCCTGGTTGACGGCCGAGCCGCGTACGACGGCGAGCACCCGGTGCCCGTTGGCAGTCGCGTCGGAGAGCCGTTCCAGGACCAGCATGCCGACGCCCTCGCCCCAGCCGGTGCCGTCGGCCGCCGCGGCGAACGACTTGCAGCGCCCGTCGCGGGCCAGGCCGCGCTGCCGGGAGAAGTCGATGAACGTGTCCGGGGTGGCCATCACGGTGACGCCGCCGGCGAGGGCCATCGTGCATTCGCCGCGGCGCAGCGACTGCACGGCCAGGTGCAGGGTGACCAGCGAGGACGAGCAGGCGGTGTCGATCGTGACGGCCGGGCCCTCGAGGCCGAGCGTGTACGAGACCCGGCCGGACGCGACGCTGTAGGAGTTGCCGTTGCCGACGAAGTCCGCGACCTCGGGCGGCAACTCGCGCACCCGGGAGGCGTAGTCGCCGTACATGACGCCGACGAAGACGCCGGTCCGGCTGCCGCGGATGGTGGCCGGGTCGATGCCCGAGCGCTCCAGCGCCTCCCAGGACGATTCCAGCAGCAGCCGCTGCTGCGGGTCCATCGCCAGGGCCTCGCGCGGGCTGATCCCGAAGAACGCCGGGTCGAACAGCGCGGCGTCGTGCAGGAAGCCGCCCTCCCGGACGTACGAGGTGCCGGTGCGGTCCGGGTCGGGGTCGAACAGCCGGGCCAGGTCCCAGCCGCGGTCGTCCGGGAACTCGGTGATGCCCTCGCCGCCGGCGGCGACCATCGCCCACAGGTCCTCGGGCGAGCGGACGTCGCCGGGATAGCGGCAGCTCATGCCGACGACCACGATCGGGTCGGCGGACTGGTCGCCGGCCGGTGCCGCGATCGCCGCCACCGGGGTGGCCTCGCCGCCCAGCCGGGCCCGCAGCTCGCGGACCAGCGCGGCCGGGGTCGGGTGGTCGAAGGTGAGTGTGGCCGGCAGCCGCAGGCCGGTCTGCTCGGCGAGCCGGTTGCGCAGCTCGACCGAGGTCAGCGAGTCGAAGCCGAGGTCGGTGAACGCCTGGGTGGTGTCGATCGCGCCGGCGCCGTCGTGGCCGAGCACCAGCGCGACGGTGCGGCGCATCAGGTCGGTGAGGAACTGGTCGCGTCCGGCCTCGTCCAGCGCGGACAGCCGGGCGGCCAGGGACTGCGGTGCGCCGTCCTCGCCGGCGTCGGTGGCCCGGCGGCGGGGCGCCGGGCGGACCAGGGCGC
>NZ_JBEZXZ010000154.1:0-21470 GCF_040638275.1 Actinoplanes sp. NPDC026623
CGGGACGCCCCGGGTGCCTGCCGGGCGGCCGGGCGGATCCTGGAATCCGGCGTGCGGCCCGACCTGCTCCGCGGCAGCACCACCCCCAGCGGCTACCACCACCTGGGCGCGGGCACCGGCGGCGAGTGGCGCGGCGTCTCCGGCCGCATCTCGATCGTGGACGGTGGCGTCCGGCCGAACACGTACGACTTCGTGGCCGGCCGCTTCATGGTCAAGCGCGACATGGGCGGCGGCAGCATCGCCTGGCTGGAGGCCGGCTGGGCCGAGACCGGCTGGGCGGGCGCCGGCCGGCAGCACATCTACACCTTCAACACCAACACGAAGACCTGGCAGTTCTACGACCAGTACCTGCTCAGGCCGGGCGACAAGGCCTGGCTGGACCTGCACACGGATGCGGACAACGTGTGGCAGGCGTGGCTCTGGTGGGGCAACCGCTGGAACCTGCTCACCGCGCAGCGGCTGCCGATCGGTTCGAGCGCGTTCGTCGAGCAGTACGTCGAGGTGCACGTCGACTCGAGCCGGGCGGCGCGGGTGCCGGTGCCGCCGGTGACCGTGGACAACGTGCAGCTGCGCGCGCCGGGCGACGGCTCGTCGCGCTACTGGCGCGAGGACGTCGACACCCAGGTCGGCGGAACGGCCCAGCAGCGCTCCGCCGGCTTCTGCCTGAACTGGCTGACCCACTACGACACCTGGACGGCCGGGGACTGCCCGGACGGCGCCGGCGGCGGCGAGGTGGAGCCTTCCGCCGGCGCGGACACTGTCGGCGACGTCTCGCCGGACCAGGACCAGGACCAGGACGACAGTGGCACCGCGGCTCCGGCGCTCGGCGAGGCTGAGCGGCGCCCACTCTGCGTATCGAGGGGCCGCGCGGCCCCCGGCCCGGGAAAAGTCGGGGATGCGACACGCGGGAGCGCCGGTCCGGCGTGCCGGAAATTATCCGCAACGACTTACTTCAAGAACTGAATGTGTCACGTAGCGTGACGGTCGAGACGGACTATTCAGGACGATAGCACTGTAGCCGCTATAACCCCTATATCAGTCATAGCGGATCTCGATCCGTTGACCTTGCGCACCACGAAAAATCCTGCATTTGATGTGCTGAATTCAATCCGGAGAGTCGGCGATACCGGCCATTGCCAATGCCGGGATCGCGCGATTCCTAATGCCCGGAAGATGAGACCCGTTCGGGTTCGTATTCTCTGGCGATTCCCTCCGATGGCGTGCACCCAATGGTCCTCGACGGCGGCGGAAATCCGTAAGCGCTTCCGTAGGCGAATCGGTCCCGGCACGCGATCAGGTAGTCCTGATCATTTTGGAAATGGTGGCCGCCCCGGGACCGGGCACCCGCCGGCCGAGTGATCATCATCCCGGCCGGTTTCGCGCGGTTTCGCGATCGGACGATCATCATTTTTGACGATGCCCAGGTGGGGCCCGTAAATACACCTTTGGCGTTTCCCGATGTTGCGCGGAGGTAGCGCCCCGTGCGGGGCTTGCACCACCCTCTCCGTACGGTGAGCGGGGAGCGCGCCCGGACAGATGGCGCACGTTCCACCGCTGGTCTTGGGGCTCGATCCGCGCGGTCGGTATGGTTACCTCGCGGAGGTCCTCGAATTTCCGCCCGATGTTGCGTCTGGTTGGTCTCGGGCCGGCGTCGGATCAGCAGGACCCGGAAAGCCGCTATGGTGGCAGTCTTTCCGGAAGTGATTGAGGGGCCGGCGACGCGTCCTCGCGACGCATTTCCGGCCCCTTCGTCAATTACCCGGCGACCTACCCATGGGTAGCCCATTTCGCATTCTTCGGTTAAGAAGGTTCACCATGGACCGTACGTGCAACTTGCATCTACAGGCCACCCTTCTCGCCCCCGCGTAACGACGACAGAGCGTGGTGGAATACCTCGCCACCCTGGGGCACAATCAATCTCGGCGATACGGACCTGCCCACCATCAGGCCCATCACTTTCCTTGAGCCACGGCCCGAGACCACCCCATTCCGACCACCTTGCCGAAAGAGGCCCATCGGTGACTTCCCGTTACATCGACACACCACCGGCGTCCCGACCCGGAGGGCGGGCCTGATGACCCGCACAGCCGGCGGACCCGCCGCACCGGGCGGCGGGCGGCACCGCGCCGAGCGCTCCCCCGCCGCAACGCAGACGGAGTCACCCCGCGCGACGGGACGGCCGACCAGCGCCGCCCTCGCCCGCGAGCACGAACTGGCGCGGATGCGGGCCAAGCTGATGGACCCGGAGACCGCCGCCCGAGAGCTGGCCGAGCGGCTGACGTTCGCCCACGTCAACGCGGGCAAGCCCGCGCTGAGCGTGCTGGGCGAGGCCGTGCACTACAGCAAGGCGACGCTGTCCAAGGTCTTCGCCGGCAAGATGGTGCCGTCCTGGCCGCTGGTCGAGAACCTCGCCGTCGCGCTGCGGGTGCCGCCGCAGACCGTCGTGCAGGAGTGGCTGCACCTGTGGACCGCGGCCAACACGCTGCGCCGCAACACGGGCACCGGCCGGGACCACGCCGTCGTGCCGCTGCTGCCCGGCACCGCCGCGACGGCGGACGCGTCCGCGCGGGCCGGCTACACCTGCCCGAAGTGCGGCAGCTGGGTGGTCGACACGGCCCTGCACACCGACTGGCACATGCGGGTCGAGACCTCCGGCCGGCCGGCGCCCGACAGCGAATCGATCGACGGCGGCTGGAACGCGCCGTCCCGGGAGATCAGCCTGATCCGGGAGGCACTCGGCACCGAGGGCGATTGAACGGGCTACCCGCCGGCGTTGGCGTAGGAGTGCAGCCCCTCGAAGAACAGGTTGACGCCGAAGAGGTTCATCAGCATGGTCGCGAAGCCCACGAGAGCGATCCAGGTCGCCGTCGTGCGCTTGACGCTCGGGGTCGCGCGGGCGTGCAGGTACGCCGCGTAGACGACCCACGAGATGAACGCCCAGACCTCCTTGGGGTCCCAGCCCCAGTAGCGGCCCCACGACGCCTCGGCCCACAGCGGACCGGCGATCAGCGCGCCGAAGGTGAAGAGCGGGAAGGCGAACGCGTGCAGCCGGAACGTCAGCCGCTCGAGCGTCACCGCCGCCGGAACCTTCGCGCCCAGCGGGTACGGGAAGCGGCGCTTGCCCTGGTCGTGTCCCGTCTTGATGAGGAACATCGCGGCCGGCACCGCGCCGATCAGGAAGATGCCGGAGGACAGGATGATCGTCGAGACGTGGACGATGTACCAGTACGAGTTCAGCGCCGGAACCAGCGGGCCGACCGGCGTGTAGGCGATCAGCCCGGCCGCGCCGAGCAGCACCACCAGCGCGAGCGTCACGAACAGGCCCAGGTGCCGGACCGCCGGGCGGCGGGTCAGCACGCCCAGCCAGACCGCGGAACCGACGAGCGTCACCGCGATGATGAACTCGTACATGTTGCCCCACGGCATCCGGCCCGCCGCGAGACCGCGGGTCACCGCGGTGCCCAGGTGCAGGGCGAAGGCCAGCCAGTTGAGGCCGACGCCGATCAGGCCGAACAGGGCGCCGCGGTCCCGGCGCGCCACGGCGCCGGCGGCGACGTCGTAGTCGGCGGGAGGCTCGGCCGGCGCTCCGGCGCCGACCAGCTGCCGGGCCGGGCGCACCGCCGCGCGACCGATGTGGCTGCGGTCACCGAACGCGTACTCGGCGGCGTAGCAGACCATCGCGGCCAGATACGTCAGCACGGTCACGGCCATCAACTGGTTGGACCAATCCGCCATCACGGCGTCCTCTCATCCCGCACCGCGGCCACGACCTGCTCGAACTCCTCGGCGAAGCCCGGATAGTCGGTGCGCGGCAGGCCACCGGCCTCCATCAAACTACCGCCGCCGCCCGGCTCGGACGCCTCAGGGGGCGATACCCGGAACCACACCCGCCGGCGGTGCCCGGCCAGCGACAGCATCAGCCCCAGCAGGCCGATCGCCGCGCCGCCGAGCACCAGCGGCTGGGTGGGGTCGTAACGGATCGAGAGGGTGGCGAACTGCTGGGTGCCGAGGAACTCCAGCTTGCTGCCGTCGTCAAGGGTCCACGTCTGGCCGGCCGTGAGCCGCTGCGGCCGTGCGCCGCTGACCTGCTTGAGCTCGCCGTTGGCCAGTTGCCCGCGGTCCAGCGCGTAAACCGATCCGGGCAGGCCGGCGTCGACGCCCAGGTTGCCCCGGTACGCCGTCAGGAACAGCGCCGGCGAGCGCTCCGCCGGGAACACCGAGGTCGGGCTGCCGTTCGGGTCCACGGTGGGCAGATAGACGCCCTCGAAGGCGACCTGCAGGTCCTCGTTGCGCTTGTTCGTCTTGGGGTCGATGTTGACGTCCGGGAACTGCACGACGCCCTCGCTGGTCAGCATCTGATCGCGGGGCAGGAACGGCACGGTCTTGGTCTGCTGCTCGCCGTAGCGGTCGGTGAAGCGCAGGACCGGCGCGTAGCCGTGGCCCAGCAGGTGCACGTTGGCCTGGGGGAGGCGCAACGGGTGGTTGACCCGGAACTCGTCGGGCTTCCACGGCCCGTCCTGCTCGGTCTGCACCTCGACTCGGGCGCCGAACGACTTCGGCTGGCCGGTGTCCTGGTACGTCGCCACGAAGTCGGTCAGCCGCAGGCAGAAGAACGGCAGGTCAGACGCCTCGATGCGCGGGCCGAGCGAGGACTCGTCGTACTGCGTCACCGAGTTGCAGAAGCCCCGGTCGCTGCCCTGCACCAGCAGGCGGTTGCCGTGCCAGCCGTACCAGTTGCCGAAGCCGACCCCGACCAGCACCGCGAGCAGCGCGAAGTGGAAGAACAGGTTGCCGGTCTCCTTGAGGTAGCCCTTCTCGGCGGAGACCGTCCAGGCGCCGTCCGGCTGCTCGCGCACGACCGTGCGGAAGCGGCGGCGGCGCAGGCCCGCGGCGGCCGCCGCGGCCGCGGCGGCCGGGTCCCTGGGCCCCGCGACCGGAGCCGCATGCTGCGGCAGCCGCTCCAGGCGGCGAGGAGCGTCCGGGGGTACGGTGCGCAGCGCGCGGAGGTGGTCGAGCAGGCGCGGCACCACGCAGCCGACCAGCGACGTGAAGAGCAGCAGGTAGATGGCCGCGAACCAGGGCGAGGCGTAGACGCCGAACCCGCCGAGCCGGTCCAGGAACGGCGCCAGGTCCGGGTGCTCGCGGAAGTAGCCGACGACCTTCTCCGCGTTGACCGCGCGCTGCGGCAGCACCGAGCCCGGTATCGCCGCCACGGCCAGCAGGAAGAGCAGGACCAGCGCCGTACGCATGCTGGTGAGCTGCCGCCACGAGTTGCGCAGCAGCGCCCAGGCCCACACGGTCCGGCGCGGCGGCGGCTCGGCGGCGGGCGCCGGGCGCTGGTCGACGGCGGTCACAGCAGCGGTCCCGCGTCGAAGTTGAAGGTGGTCACCAGCCAGATCAGGAAGCTGTTCCAGCCGCCGGTGACCAGGGTGATCCCGACGGCGATGAGCAGCGCCCCGCCGATCCGGGTCACCCACCGGCTGTTGCGCCGGACGGCCTTGAAGACACCGAGCAGGTGCCGGAAGAAGAGCCCGAACAGCACGAACGGGACGCCCAGCCCCAGGCTGTACGCCAGGGCGAGCACCACCGCCCGGTCGGTCTGCCCGCTGGTGGTGGCCAGGCTCAGGACCGCGCCCAGCGTGGGGCCGGTGCAGGGCAGCCAGGAGAGGCCGAACAGCGCACCGAGGATCGGGGCGCCGGCCAGGCCGGCGTTCGGCAGCCACTTGACCCGGGCCTGGCCCTGCATGCCGGGTACCACGCCGAGGAACATCAGGCCGAGCACGATGACCAGCACGCCGAGCACGATGTTCAGCGTGCGCTCGTGGGTCTTGAGCGTCAGGCCGATGTTGGCGACCAGCGTGGCGATCAGCATGAAGACGACCGCGAAGCCGATCACGAACAGCACCGTCCCGGCGAGCACCCGGGCGCGGCCCCCGGTCCTCGCCTTCGGCGCCCTGGTCGCCACCGCCACGGATCCGTCCGCCGGCTCCGGGGCCGGCTCCGGCCTGGGCGCGACGCCCAGCGCGGCGTCGAGATCCGCGCCCGCCAGCCCGGTCACGTAGGAGAGGTAGCCCGGCATCAGCGGGAGCACGCACGGCGACAGGAAGCTGACCAGCCCGGCGATCGCCGCGGCGCCGATCGCCAGCAGCAGCGGGCCGCTGCTGGCCAGGTCGGCGAAGGTGGCGCCCATCAGCTGGCCCGCTCGGCGGCGATGCGCTCGACCAGCGGCTGCAACTCACCGACCGTCGTGGCCCGGCGCATGCCGGCGGCTATCCGGCCCTGCCGGTCGAGGATCAGCGTCGCCGGGGTGCCGACCTGGGTGACGTCGAACTTCAGCGCGACGCTGCCGTCGTCGTCGAAGATGCTCGGGTACGTGGCCCGGGTGCGCTCGAACGCCTTCGCCGAGTCCCGGTCGTCGCGCGAGTTGACGCCGATGAAGGTGACGTCCTTGGCCTTGGTCGCCTGGTACGTCTCCTCGAGGTCGTCGGCCTCGGCGCGGCACGGCGGGCACCACGAGCCCCAGAAGTTGACGACGACGACCTTGCCGCGGTCCTGCGCGACGTCGTAGTTGCCGCCGGTGAGCAGCTCACCGGTGACCTCGCGGGCGTCCGGGCGCTGATCAGGCGCGCACTCGATCACGCCGTCGGCGTTCGTCGTGCACTGCTTCTCCCAGCTCTCGCTGCCGCAGCCGGCCAGCACACCGGCCGCGACGACGGCGGTGAGACCGAACGCGGCAAGCCTGCGCACCTGGCGCGACATCAGGCCCCCTTGGCGGTCCGGGCGCCGGGCGACATCGCGATGAGGGCGGCGGCGGGCTCGGCGTACTCGATGCCGACGATTTTCGCATCCTCGAAGACGAACGACGTCAGGCTGGCCAGCCCGCACTGGCGGCGGCGCGGGTCGTGCCAGAGGCGCTTCTTCTCCACGTAGCGGCGCAGGGTCCAGATCGGCAGCTGGTGCGAGACGCAGACGGCCTCGTGTCCCTCGGCGGCGACCCGGGCGGCCTGCACCGCGGCGAACATCCGCTGGGCGATCACCAGGTAGGCCTCGCCCCAGGACGGGGTGATCGGGTCGCGCAGCACCCACCAGTGGCGCGGGTTGGTGAACGCGCCGTCGCCGACCGACACCCGCTTGCCCTCGAAGTAGTTCGCGCTCTCGATGAGCCGGGTATCGGTGGCCGTCTCGAGCCCGAACTGGGCCGCGAACGGCTCGGCGGTCTCCTGCGCGCGCTCCAGCGGGCTCGCCACCACGTGGGTCACGTCGCGGTCGGCGAGCGCCTCGGTGGCGGCCTTCGCCATCTGCCTGCCGAGCTCGGACAGGTGGAAGTCGGGCAGTCTGCCGTACAGGATCCCGCCCGGGTTGTGGACCTCGCCGTGCCGCAGCACGTGCACCGTGGTCCTGGTCGGCTTGCTCAAGCTGTACCTCCCCCTGCGGCCGCGGCCGCTCGCGCCGCCGCCGGCAGCGCCGCGCCGATCTGCTCCAACGCGGCGTCGTCCAGCGCCGCCGACACGAACCAGGACTCGAACGCACTCGGCGGCAGGTAGACGCCGCGGGAGAGCATCGCGTGGAAGAACGCCTTGAAGGCGCCCGCGTCCTGCTGCTTCGCCGTGTCGTAGTCCACGACGTCGATGTCCGCGAAGAAGATCGAGAACATGTTGCCGGCGAAGGACAGCCGGTGCGGGACGCCCGCGGTGTTCAGCGCGTCCGAGGTGAGGGCGCCGACGGTCGCGGAGAGCTCGTCGAGCCGCTTGTACACGGCGTCGTCGGCCAGCCGCAGGCTGGTCAGCCCCGCGGCGCAGGCCAGCGGGTTACCGGAGAGGGTGCCGGCCTGATAGACCGGCCCGGCGGGGGCCAGCCGGGACATGATCTCGGTGCGCCCGCCGAAGGCCGCGGCGGGCAGCCCACCACCCATGACCTTCCCGTACGTGAACAGGTCGGCGTCGACGGGCTCCAGCCCGGCCCAGCCGCCCGCGGAGACCCGGAAGCCGGTCATCACCTCGTCGACGATCAGCAGCGCGCCGTGCGCGTGCGCGATCTCGGCGAGCTTGGAGTTGAAGCCGTCCCGCGGCGCGATCACGCCCATGTTGCCGGCCGCCGCCTCGGTGATGATCGCGGCGATGTCGTCGTTGTCGCGGAACGCGGCCTCGACCGCGGCGACGTCGTTGTAGGGCAGCACGATGGTCTCGCTCGCCGCCGCGCCGGTCACCCCGGGCGAATCGGGCAGCCCGAGGGTGGCGACGCCGGAACCGGCCGCGGCCAGCAGCGCGTCGACGTGCCCGTGGTAGCAGCCGGCGAACTTCACGATCTTGCTACGCCCGGTGAAGCCCCGGGCCAGGCGGATCGCGGTCATCGTCGCCTCGGTGCCCGAGCTGACCAGGCGCACCTGCTCGACCGGCGTGCGCCGGACGATCTCCTCGGCCAGCTCGACCTCGCCCTCGGTCGGCGTGCCGAAGCTGGTGCCGCGCGCGGCCGCGGACTGCACGGCGGAGACGATCGCCGGGTGGGCATGCCCATGGATCAGCGGGCCCCACGAGCAGACCAGGTCCACGTAGCGGCGCCCGTCGGCGTCGACCATCCACGGGCCCTCGCCGAGCGCCATGAACCTCGGCGTCCCGCCCACTGCCTGGAACGCCCGCACGGGTGAATTGACCCCGCCGGGAACGATGGCCTTGGCGCGGTCGAACAGTGCCTGGGAGACCGGGGCCTCGTCCTGGTAGGGACTGCCCGCGGTGCGGTGTGAGGTGGTCACGGTGGGTCCTATTCTGTCAGCGCCCTCCGGCGACCGCTTTAGCAGCCCCGGAGCCGGGTTGTACAGGTCACGATCGGGGGTCCGCCGCGCCGATCCGGACCGTGTCCGACAGGCCGGTTTTCTGCGCTCGCGATAGGCTCGTCCGGTGGAGCGACCGGAGCTGTCCATCGCGGTTCAGCATGCCCCCGACGAGGTTGTGGTCCATCTCGCCGGTGAGATCGACGTGCTCACGGTGGCCAAGTTGTCGGCCATGGTCAACGAAATCCTCCTCGATCCGCCGGCCCGGATCATGCTGGACATGGCGGGCGTGACGTTCTGCGACTCGCAGGGCCTCGGCACGCTGGTGGTGCTCAGCCGCAAGGCCCAGCATGCCCGCGCGGTGCTCGCCCTGGCCAACGTGGGCGACTTCCTGCTCCGCGTCCTGGACATCACCGGCCTGCGCAGCGCCTTGATGATCTCCCCGGCCGGCGGCCAGCTCCGCAGCGAGGGCGCCGCGAGCTGAAGCCGCTACGTCCTGTTCTCGTCGCACGCGACGCACCTCGTGGCGGGCGACACGAACGGGAACGTGGACGCCTTCGTGCACGACCGGGAGACCGGCGCCACGACCCGGGTCTCCGTGGCGAGCGACGGGGCCGAGGCCGAGGACGGCGCCTTCTACGCGGGCCTCAGCGCGAACGGTCGCTATGTGACATTCATCTCCGGGTCACCCAGGTCGCGGCGGACGTCTTCCGGTTCGACCGGGTCGCCGGCACCCTGACGCGGATCTCCCGGGACCTCACCCCCGTCGCGGGGCAGTGGCTGCCGACGGGCTCGACGGCGGCCGCGATCAGCGGCGACGGGCGGTACGTCAGCTACGACTCGGGCGCCACGGACCTGGTTCGTCTCGCGCCGGGGCTGACCGGCGCTCAGTTGCCCCAGCGGGCCTTCTCCAGCAGCTCAAGGGCCTCGCCTGCGGCGTCGTCGCCCCCGACTCGCAGCGTGCGGGCGGCCTCGTCCACCAGGTCGGTCAGGCGCTGCCACTGCGCGTCGCGCTCGCGGCTCGCCTCCGCTTGGGCCTTGAGCTGCTGGGTCTTGGTCCACAACTCGACGAAGACGGACACCTTCGCGCGCAGCACCCACGGGTCGAACGGCTTCGTCAGGTAGTCCACCGCGCCGACCGCGTAGCCGCGCAGCGCAAGCTGCGCGTCGCGGTCGGCCGCGGTGAGGAACAGGATCGGCACGTGCCGGGTGCGCTCGCGGCGCTTGATGTGGCCGGCCGTCTCGAAGCCGTCCATATTGGGCATCTGCGCGTCGAGCAGGATCACCGCGAAGTCGTCGACCAGAAGCTGCTTGAGCGCCGCCTCGCCGCTCTCCACCGCCACCGCCTGCACCGGGAGGCCCTGCAGGATCGCCTCCAGCGCCAGCAGGTTGTCGCGGCGGTCGTCGACCAGTAGTGCCTTGGCTCGCTCAGCCACCCTGTCCGACCTCCCCGCCGCCACCCTTGACCCGACTAAAGGCCATGCTCGCTCTCCGTCCCGGTCGTGTCGGACGCGTTCACCCATCGGGCCATCAGCTCGATCAGCTCGTCGAGGTCGACGGGTTTGGTGATGTAGTCGCTGGCGCCCGCGGCGAGCGCCGACTCGCGGTCGCCGGGCATAGCCTTCGCCGTCAGGAAGACTACCGGCAGGTCCGCAAAACGCTGATTGCGGCGAATTCCGCGGGTGGTCTCGTAGCCGTCCTGCTCCGGCATCATCGCGTCCATCAGCACGATGTCGACCTCGGGGTGTTCGGCCAGCAGCCGGACGCCGTCGACGCCGTTGTCGGAGTAGAGCACGTTCAGGCCGTGCATCTCGAGGGCGCTGGTCAGCGCGAAGACGTTGCGGACGTCGTCGTCGACGATCAGCACCGTCGCGCCGTCGAGCTGGCGGCTCGCCGGGCTGACCTGGGGGCTCTCCACCTCCGGGTGGGTGGTGATCAGGGGCAGGTCCAGGGACGTGAGCGCGGCGCGGCGCGGCGGCATCGCCGGCTCCGGCGACAGCGGCGGCAGCGCCGGCGCCGGGATCGCGTCGGCGACCAGGGCGTCCGGCATGTAGAGCGTGAAGGTGGAGCCCTCGCCGGGCGCGGAGGAGACGACGATCGTGCCGCCGAGCAGCGCCGCGAACTCCCGGCTGATCGACAGGCCCAGGCCGGTGCCGCCGTACTTGCGGCTGGTCGTGCCGTCGGCCTGCTGGAACGCCTCGAAGATCAAGCTGAGCTTCTCGTCCGAGATGCCGATGCCGGTGTCGGTCACCGCGAACGCCACCACCTGGCCGGCCGCGGCCAGACCCGGGATGTCGAAGTCCAGGTGGGCCGGCGCGGGATAGATGCTCAGCGTCACCGAGCCCTGGTCGGTGAACTTGACCGCGTTGGAGATCATATTGCGCAGGATCTGCTGGAGCCGCTGCGCGTCCGTGACGATCGACTCGGGCAGGTCGGCCGAGACCTCCACCCGGAAGTCGAGGCCCTTCTCCTCGGCCTGCGGGGTGAAGGCCTGCTCGACATAGCTGCGGACGCCGTCGAAGTCGACCTGGTCGGGCTCGACGTCCATCCGGCCCGCCTCGATCTTGCTGAGGTCGAGGATGTCGTCGATCAACGACAGCAGGTCCGAGCCGGCGCTGTGGATCGTGCGGGCGAATTCGATCTGCTTCTCGGTCAGGTTGTGATCGGAGTTGTCGGCCAGCAGCCGCGCCAGCAGCAGCAGCGAGTTGAGCGGCGTGCGCAGCTCGTGGCTCATGTTCGCCAGGAACTCGGTCTTGTACGCCGACGCCCGGGACAGCTGCTGTGCCTTCTCCTCGAGGCCGAGCCGGGCCAGCTCGATCTCCCGGTTCTTCGTCTCGATGTTCGCCTTCTGCTCGCTGAGCAGCTGCGCCTTGTCCTCCAGCTCGGCGTTGGTGCGCTGCAGCTCTGCCGACTGGTCCTGCATCTCGCGGGCCAGGCGCTGCGACTGCGACAGCAGCTCCTCGGTGCGCCGGTTGGCCTGGATGGTGTTGAGCACGACGCCGATGGTCGCGACCAGCCGCTCGAGGAACGTCAGGTGCAGCCCGGAGAACGCGGCCACCGACGCGAACTCGATCACGCCGAGCATCTCGCCCTCGAAGAGCACCGGCAGCACCACCAGGTCGTTCGGCGGCATCGACATGAGACCCGAGCGCATCGTCAGGATGCCGTCATAGGTCGCCCGGACCCGGATGGTGCGGCGGGAGACGGCGGCCTGGCCGACGAGCCCCTCGCCGGGGCCGAACGTCACCTCGTGGTTGCGGGCCACATAGCCGTAGGACGCCGTGAGGCGCAGCCGCATCACGGCTTCCTCGTGGTCGACCATGAAGAACGCGCCGAGCTGCGCGTCCACCAGGGGCGTCACCTCGGTCATGATCATCCGGCAGACCTCGCCGAGGTCGCGCTGGCCCTGCAGCAGCCCGCCGATGCGTGCCAGGTTGGAGTCCAGCCAGCCCTGCTCGGCGTTCGTCTTGGTGGTCTCCCGCAGCGTCACGATCATCTGGTTGATGTTGTCCTTGAGCTCGGCCACCTCGCCCTGGGCCTCGACGGCCACGCTCTGGGTCAGGTCGCCGCGGGTCACGGACGTGGACACCTGGGCGATGGCGCGCAGCTGGATGGTCAGCGTGGAGGCGAGCTGGTTGACGTTGTCGGTCAGGTCGCGCCACGTACCGGAGACGCCCTTGACCTCGGCCTGCCCGCCGAGCTTGCCCTCGATGCCGACCTCCCGGCCGACCCGGGTGACCTCGCCCGCGAACGAGGAGAGCTGGTCGACCATCGTGTTGACGGTGTCCTTGAGCTCGAGGATCTCGCCGCGGGCGTCGACGGTGATCTTCTGCGACATGTCGCCCTTCGCGACGGCCGTGGTGACCGAGGCGATGTTGCGGACCTGGGCGGTCAGGTTCGACGCCATGTAGTTGACGTTGTCGGTCAGGTCGCGCCAGGTGCCGGCCACCCCGCGCACCTGCGCCTGACCGCCGAGCTTGCCCTCGGAGCCGACCTCGCGGGCCACCCGGGTCACCTCGTCGGCGAACGACGACAACTGGTCGACCATCGTGTTGACCGTCGACTTCAGCTCCAGGATCTCGCCCTGGGCGTCGACCGTGATCTTCTGCGAGAGGTCACCGCGGGCGACCGCGGTGGAGACCTGCGCGATGTTGCGGACCTGGGCGGTCAGGTTCGACGCCATCGAGTTGACGTTGTCGGTCAGGTCGCGCCAGGTGCCGGCCACCCCGCGCACCTGCGCCTGACCGCCGAGCTTGCCCTCGGTGCCCACCTCGCGGGCCACCCGGGTCACCTCGTCGGCGAACGACGACAACTGGTCGACCATCGTGTTGACCGTCGACTTCAGCTCCAGAATCTCGCCGCGGGCGTCAACCGTGATCTTCTGGCCCAGGTCGCCCTTCGCCACCGCGGTGGTGACCGAGGCGATGTTCCGGACCTGGCTGGTCAGGTTGGAGGCCATGTAGTTGACGTTGTCGGTCAGGTCGCGCCACGTACCGGAGACGCCCTTGACCTCGGCCTGACCGCCGAGCTTGCCCTCGGAGCCGACCTCGCGGGCCACCCGGGTGACCTCGTCGGCGAACGACGACAGCTGGTCGACCATCGTGTTCATGGTGTTCTTCAGCTCGGCGATCTCGCCGCGGGCATCGACCGTGATTTTCTGCGAAAGGTCACCCTTGGCGACCGCGGTGGACACCTGGGAGATGTTGCGGACCTGGTCGGTGAGGTTGGCGGCGAGCTGGTTGACGTTCTCGGTGAGGTCGCGCCAGGTGCCGGAGACGCCGCGCACCTGGGCCTGACCGCCCAGCCGGCCCTCGGTGCCCACCTCGCGGGCCACCCGGGTCACCTCGTCGGCGAACGACGACAGCTGGTCGACCATCGTGTTGACGGTGTCCTTCAGCTCGAGGATCTCGCCCTGGGCGGCCACCGTGATCTTCTGCGACAGGTCACCCTTGGCGACGGCGGTGGACACCTGGGCGATGTTGCGGACCTGGCTGGTCAGGTTGGACGCCATCGAGTTGACCGAGTCGGTGAGGTCCTTCCAGGTGCCGGCCACGTTGGGCACGTCGGCCTGGCCGCCGAGCTTGCCCTCGGTGCCCACCTCGCGGGCCACCCGGGTCACCTGCTCGGCGAAGAGCCGCAGGGTGTCGGTCACGCCGTTCATCGTGTCGGCCAGCTCGGCGACCTCGCCGCGCGCCGAGACCGTGATCTTCTGCGACAGGTCACCGCGGGCCATCGCCGTCGCGACCTGCGAGATCGAACGGACCTGATGGGTCAGGTTGGACGCCATCGTGTTGACGGAGTCGGTGAGGTCCTTCCAGGTGCCGGCGACGCCGCGGACGTCGGCCTGGCCGCCCAGCTCACCCTGCGTGCCCACCTCGCGGGCCACCCGGGTCACCTCGTCGGCGAACGACGACAGCTGATCGACCATCGTGTTGACGACGCGGCCGATCCTGAGGAATTCACCCCTGAGTGGACGCCCGTCCATCTCCAGCGCCATGTGCTGCGACAGATCGCCGTCCGCAACGGCCACGATGACCCGGGAGATCTCGGTGGTCGGGCGGCCCAGATCGTCGATCAGCGAGTTGACCGAGCGGGCGCTGTCCGCCCAGGCGCCGTCGAGGCCCTCCTCGTCCAGCCGCTCGGTCAGCCGGCCGTCGCGTCCCACGATGCGGCTGATCCGGCGCACCTCCAGGTTCTGCCGCTCCTGCAGCGACACGACCTCGTTGAACGCGTCCGCGACCTCGCCCGCGATCCCGCCGCGCCGAGGCAGGCGCACCTTGAGATCGCCGCGCCGGACGCGGCTCAGGGCCTCGGCCAGCTCGCCGAGCACGGCGGTCTCGTCCGGCGCGCCGACATTGACCGGTTTGGTCGCAGTCATGCTGTCCTCACTCGCTGTCCAACGGCTGGGGCGATCCATCATCCCTCGTTCCACCGGCTCAATGCGAGGTGCGGCTTTGTGCAACCACCCGTCGGCGGGGGAGGATGCAGGCGTGTCGGTGGAGGCGGGACATGCTTCGAGCGCCCTTGTGCGCCGCGTACGCCTGCCCAACGACCGGCGGACGCCCGCCGCGGCGCGTGCGCTGGTCCGCACGGTGCTCGAGGAGGCCGGGCTGGACGCCCTGGTCAACGAGGCGTTGCTGCTGACCACCGAGCTCTCCACCAACGCGGTCGTGCACGCCGGCACCGAGCTGGACATCGAGGTCGAGGCCGACCAGGGCGGGCTCACCGTCACGGTCACCGACTTCGCGCCGGGCCCGGTCGAGCAGCTCGCGGTGGGTCCGCGCAACGACAAGGGCGAGATCGGCGAGGTAGCGGAGCGTGGCCGCGGGCTGCTACTCGTCGATCACTTCGCGAGCCGCTGGGGCACCGTGCACGAGGGCACCGGCAAGGGCGTCTGGTTCCGGCTGGTGCGTAAAGGCCCACCCGGCACCGACCCGGTCGCCGCCGAAGGCGACGCCAGGCCGACCGTCGGCGAGCTCACCTCGCTGCTGCAGATCGGGCCCGAGCGGCAGACCGAGGACGGCCTGGCCGAGTTCGCCACCGAGCTGCTGTCCCGGCTGGCCCGGCTCACCGGCGCAACCGGCGGCGTCGTCCGGCTCGACCACGGCGACGGCGGCGGCCGGCAGCTGCTGGCCCGGCACGGCCGCGCACCCCGCGACGACGCCGAGACGATCCGGGTGCCGCTGACCGTCCAGCGGCCGTACTCGGGCGAGCTCGAGCTGGACGCCTCGCCCGCCGGCTACGCGCAGCCGCTGGCGACCATCGTCGCCGAACGCTTCTCGCTGCACCTGGAGAACGACCGGCTGCGCCGCGCCGACCTGCGCCGGCAGACCTGGCTGACGTTCCTCGCCGAGGCCAGCGAGCTGCTCGCGCAGTCGCTCGACGTCAACCTGACGATGGCGCTGATCCCGCAGCTGGTGGTGCCGCGGCTGGGCCAGTGGTGCGCGGTGCACACCACCGACGCCTGGGGCCGGCTGCAGCTCGCCGCGGCCACCCACGCCGACGAGGGCGCGGTGCCGCAGTTGCACGCCGCGCTCGCCGAGACCGGGCCGGACTCGATCCTGGCCCGGCTCGAGGAGGCCTCCCGGCTGGGCCAGCAGGCCATGTTCGGCACGCCGCCCGAGGGATTCGCGGTGCCGCTGGTCGCGCGTGGACAGCGGCTCGGCACGCTCGCGGTCGGCCGGCACCTGCGGCACCGGCACGACGGGGACGAGGTCGCCGTCCTGGAGGACGTCGCCCGGCGCGCGGCGCTGGCCATCGACAACGCGCGGATCCACGACGAGCGGCGCAAGGTCGCCCGCACGCTGCAGGCCTCGCTGCTGCCGCCGGCGCTGCCGCACGTGCCGGGCATCGGCTTCGCCGCCGAGTACGTGCCGACGGGTTCCGAGGTCGGCGGCGACTTCTACGACGTCGTCGCGGCCGGCGACGACAGCTGGCTCGTGGTCGTGGGCGACGTGTCCGGCAAGGGCGTGCAGGCCGCCACGGTGACCGGCCTGGTCCGCGACGTCATCCGGATCCTGGTCGACGACCGCAAGCCGATGACGGAGATCCTCTGCCGGGTCAACCGCACGCTGGTGCAGCGCGGCGGCGGGCGCTACTGCACGCTGGCCATGGCCTCCGTCGCGCGGTCGGGCGACAACCTGGACGTCTGCCTGCACCTGGCCGGCCACGACCGCGCCGTCCTGGTGCGCGCCGACGGCAAGACGTCGTTCGTCGGCGAGGGCGGAACCGCGCTCGGCCTGCTCGAGACGATCACCTCGCCGGACGCGCCGGTGACCCTGTACCCGGGCGACTCGTTGATCTTCTACACCGACGGCGTCACCGAACGACGCCGCGGCCGCGAGCTGTTCGGCACCGGCCGCCTGCGCGACGCGGCGACGCCGCTCGCGGGCTACCCCGCGGACGTGATGGCGGCCCGGCTGCGCTCGACCACGATCAACTTCTCGGTCGAGGAACCCCGCGACGACATCGCCATCCTGGTTCTGCGCAACGACGCCTGAAGTGTCGTACCGCCCTGGAAAGGTGGTCCCGTGCCGAAAACCCAGTTCTACACCGCGACCACGATCGACGGATTCATCGCCGACGAGAACAACTCGCTCGACTGGCTCTTCGCGGCCGACAGCGACCCCGGCAGCAACCCGTTCGCCGCGTTCTTCGCCGAGGTCGGCGCGTTCGCGATGGGCGCGACCACCTACGAGTGGGTGATGGAGCACGACAAGCTCGAGCAGCAGCCGATCAAATGGACCGACTACTACGGCGACGTGCCGGCCTGGGTCTTCACCCACCGCACGCTGCCGTCGATCCCGGGCGCGGACCTGACCTTCGTGCGGGGTGATGTGCGCCCGGTGCACGAGGCGATGGTGTCCGCGGCGGGCGGCAAGAACGTCTGGCTGGTCGGCGGCGGCGAGCTGGCGGGGTCGTTCGCGGACGCGGGCCTGCTCGACGAGATCATCCTCGGGGTGGCGCCGGTGTCGCTGGGCGCGGGCGCGCCGCTGCTGCCGCGGCGGATGGAGTCGTCACGCCTGACGCTGACCGGGGTCGAGCAGCGCGGCCAGTTCGCCTATCTGACCTATGCCGTAGGCCCGCCCGCCTAGGGCCGTGGCAAATTCGCCCATTTTGTCGGCTAGGCCGTGGCATCGTGACTGTCGTGGCAAAGACGCAGTACTACACGGCGACCAGCGTCGACGGCTTCACCGCCGATCTGGACAATTCGCTCAGTTGGCTGTTCGACGTCGACGAGGGCACGGACAATCCGTTCGGCGCCTTCTTCTCCGGCGTCGGGGCGTTCGCGATGGGCGCGGCCACCTACGAATGGGTGCTGAAGAACGACAACGTCATGGCGGAGCCGGGAAACTGGCACGACATGTACGGCGACGTTCCCTGCTGGGTCTTCACCCACCGCGACCTGCCGGTGGTCCCGGACGCCAGCATCTTCATGGTCAGCGGCGACGTGCGGCGGGTGCACGAGGCGATGGTCGTGGCCGCGCAGGGCCGCAACGTCTGGCTGGCCGGCGGCGGCGAACTGGTGGCCGAGTTCTCGGACGCCGGCCTGCTCGACGAGATCATCCTGGCCGTCGCCCCGGTCCTGCTGTGCGACGGCACTCCCCTGCTGCCGCGCCGCCTGACCTCGCAGCAGCTTGCGCTGACCCACGTCGCCCAGATGGGCGCGTTCGCGTATCTCACCTACGCCGTGGGGTCCCTGGCACAACTGGGCCGCCACCTGGCCGCGGACGCCCTGTCCCGCGAAGACGCATACCGCTAGAACAGGTCCCGGCGGCCGGCCATGTCGATGTTGGTGCTGATCGCCGAGGGTGCCGTGATCACCACGCACCTGCCGCCCCGGGCCAGCAGCACCCCGCGCACCGCGTCCAGTATCCCCTCCACCCGCTCGGCCGTCAGCGTCCCCGCGAGCACCGCGTGCACGGTGCCCCGCCCCGCCGACCCGCGCACCGGCACCCCGGCGCCGGTCGCGTCGCGCAGCGCGTAGACCGCCGCGTGCAGGTCCGCGATGGCAACCGTGATCCGCAACGCCACGTCCTCGCGCTCGAACGGGTATCGGCCCCACCATCTCGGCGCGGTGGCAGAGACGGTCGCCGCGGCGCCCAGCGACTTCGCTACCTGCTGCGCCCGGTCGGCCACGTCGGCCGCGCCGCCCTCCAGCAGCACCGCCACCGACCCCGGCGGCTGGGCCGTCGCCCGCCCGCCGACCGCGGCCGGGCCGGGCAGGTCGACCTCGATCGCGCTCGGCTCGGCCCGCTGGGCCAGCGCCTCCTCGACCAGGTGATGCACCTGCAGCGGCGTCGAGACCGGCACCAGCACCCAGCGGCGGGCCGCCGGCAGGGGCCGCAGCCACATCCGCGCCGACAGGATCACGCCGTCCACCTCGGCGATGCCGGGCCGGCCGTCCTCGCCGTCGGACTCGCCGGCCACGCCCTCGCGGTCGACATAGGTGATCCGGTCGACCTGGGCCGCCGGGGTGCCGAAGCGGTGGCGCAGCGGGCCCGACTCGTTGACGGCGAGCATGCCGCCGATCGTCGCGCCCGGCGAGGGCGGGTCGACCGCGAGGCGCCGGCCGGTCAGGGCCAGGGCCGCCTGCACGGCCCGGACCGGGGTGCCGGATCCGATCTCCGCCGTCGGGCTGTCCGGCTGGTGGTCCCAGACGCCGCCCAGCCGCCCCGTGTCCAGCACCATGTCGATGCCGCGCGGCGGCGCACCCCAGTCGATTTTGGATCCGGAGCCGCGCGGGACGACGGCCAGGCCGCGCTCCGCCGCCAGCCGCAGCGTGTCCGTCGCCGCCCGCGTGGTGGCCGGCGCCGCGACGAAGCTCGCCAGATGCCCGGCGACCATGTCGGCCGCGCCGGCCTCGCGGGCGAAGTCCGGCCCGCAGATGTCGATCAGCGCGCGGAGCAGGGGCTCCCGGCCGGGTAGAGCAGTCACCATTCGCTACCCCTCACCTGGTTGCACCCCTGAAGATCGTCCACTCTGGCATATCGTACACACGTTCGAATAGCCTGGGGAGAGGCGCATGTCCAGGCAATGATCAGCAACCTGCCGGTAACGTGGTTCACCGTGACCACCGACATACCCACGACCCCGCCCGCGGTACGCCAAGTGCCCTCCGAGCGCACCTTCCACGGCGACGCCGTCGCCGACGAGTTCGCCTGGCTCGCCAAGAAGGACGACCCGGAGACGATCGCATACCTCGAGGCGGAGAACGCCTGGACCGAGGCGGCGACCGCGCACCTGGCCACCCTGCGGTCCACGGTCTTCGACGAGATCAAGGGCCGCACGCAGGAGACGGATCTGTCGGTGCCGAGCCGCAAGGGCGGCCACTGGTATTACACCCGCACCGTGGAGGGCAAGCAGTACGGCATCCAGTGCCGCGTCGCGGCCGCGCCCGGCGACATCGACCCGCCGGCCACCGGCGAGGGCGCGCCGCTGCCCGGCGAGGAGGTGCTGCTCGACGGCAACGAACTCGCCGAGGGCAAGGAGTTCTTCGCGCTCGGCACCTTCGACGTGTCGCCGAGGGGCGACCGCCTGGCGTTCTCTGTGGACTTCGACGGCGACGAGCGGTTCACGCTGAAGGTCAAGGACCTGAGCACCGGCGAGGTGCTGGCCGACGAGGTGCCGGACACCTTCTACGGCAGCGCCTGGTCGGCGGACGGCTCGACGCTCTTCTACACCACCGTCGACGACGCCTGGCGCCCCAACAGGGTGTGGCGGCACACGGTCGGCCGGCCCGCCGCCGACGACGCCGTGGTCTACGAGGAGACCGACGAGCGCTTCTGGGTCGGCGTCGAGCTGAGCCGCAGCGAGAAGTTCATCGTCATCGACTCCAACAGCAAGATCACCAGCGAGATCCGGGTCATCGACGCCGCCGCGCCGACGGCCGAGCCGGCGCTGATCCGCGAGCGGGTGCAGGGCGTCGAGTATTCGATCGAGCACCACGGGCACCGCTTCCTCATCCTGCACAACGAGAACGCCGAGGACTTCGCCGTCTCTTACACGTCGGTGGACAATCCCGGCGACTGGGTGGAGCTGATCCCGCACCAGCAGGGCACCCGGCTCGAGTCGGTCGACGCGTTCCAGCGGCACATCGTCATCTCGCAGCGCCGCGACGGGCTCACCGGCCTGCGGGTGATGGCCGACGGCAGCACCGACAGCTACGACATGGAGTTCCCGGAGCCGATCTACAGCGTCGGTCTCGCCGGAAACCCGGAGTACGACACCAACATCGTGCGGATCAGCTACACCTCGATGGTCACGCCCGACTCGGTCTACGACGTAAACCTGATCACCCGGGCGATGGTGCTGCGCAAGCAGAAGCCGGTGCTCGGCGGGTTCGACCCGGAGAACTACGAGCAGTTCCGCGAGTGGGCGACCGCCGCCGACGGCACCAGGGTGCCGATCTCCGTCGTCGCGCGCAAGGGCACGCCGCGCAACGGCACGGCCCCGCTGGTGCTGTACGGCTACGGCTCCTACGAGATCAGCATGGACCCGTACTTCTCCATCGCCCGCCTCTCGCTGCTGGACCGCGGCGTCGTCTTCGCCATCGCGCACATCCGCGGCGGCGGCGAGATGGGCCGGCGCTGGTACGAAGAGGGCAAGATGCTCACGAAGAAGAACACCTTCACCGACTTCGTGGCCGCCGCCGGCGCGCTGGTGGCCGGGGCGTGGACGTCGACGGACCGGCTGGTCGCCCGCGGCGGCTCGGCCGGCGGGCTGCTGATGGGCGCGGTCGCGAACATCGCGCCGGAGGCCTTCGCCGGCATCGTCGCGCAGGTGCCGTTCGTCGACCCGCTGACGTCCATCCTGGACCCGTCGCTGCCGCTGACGGTCACGGAGTGGGAGGAGTGGGGCAACCCGCTCGAGAGCGCCGACGTGTACGCGTACATGAAGTCCTACAGCCCGTACGAGAACGTCGCGAAGCTGAAGTATCCGGCGATCCTCGCCGTCACCGGCCTGAACGACACCCGCGTGCTCTACCACGAGCCGGCCAAGTGGATCGCGCGGCTGCGGTCGGTCGCGCCCGACGGCTCGTACCTGCTCAAGACCGAGATGGGCGCCGGACACGGCGGGCCGAGCGGCCGCTACGACTCCTGGAAGGAGGAGGCGTTCGTGACCGCCTGGATCCTGGACCGGGTCGGCCTGGCCTGAGGCGTCGTGGGGCGGCCCGCGCGGCGCCGGCGCCCGCCGGCGGCGG
>NZ_JBEZXZ010000155.1:0-21354 GCF_040638275.1 Actinoplanes sp. NPDC026623
CGGGCCTGCGGGGGGGGGGGGCCCCCCTAACGGGGCCGTTACACCCCCGCCGCCGGCGCGCGCGGGCGCGCGCGGTGGGGCGCCGGGGGCCCCCCCCCCCGGGTCTCCCCGCGGGGGGGCGGCGGGGACCGGCCGGGAGGCCGCCCGGCCGGTCCCCGGCCGCCTAGACCAGGTCGTTGACGCAGCGCAGCACCGGGCGGGTGGTCAGGGCCGTCGGTTCCAGGCCCGCGCCGCCGCGGACGATGAACGTCGCCTGCTCGCCGGGGAGCAGCGTCACCCCGGACTCGTCCGCCTCGGCCGCCGGATCGAGCCGGTCCGCCTGCAGCGTCAGGTCCCGCAGGATGCTGTGCGCGGTGATCTTCACCCGGGCGTCCGCACCCACCGCCTCGAAGGTCGCGTCGAACTTGGCCTGCGGCCAGGCGACGTCCTTGTCCTCGGCGAAGAACCACCAGGCCCGGTGGCCGTCGGCCGCCGCGACCAGCAGCTCCTGCCGCGGATCCCCGGCCACGCCGACATCCGCGGGCAGCGGCAGGGCCACGGCCGATCCCGGCTCGACTGTCGCACCGACCGCCACCTGGGCCTCCACGACCCCCGCGAGGGTACGCCGGGAGACGGTCGCCGCCAGCGGCCACGGCTCGGCCGAGTCGTTGACCGCCACCAGCGTCGGTACGCCGTCGCGGGGCTGCACGGTGAGCAGCCGCGGCGCATAGGAGCGGCGCAGGGCGTACCAGAGCGGCTTGCGGCGGCCGTCGCCGTCGATCGCCGCCCAGGAGGTCACCGGCCAGCAGTCGTTGAGCTGCCACATGATCGCGCCCATGCAGTACGGCCGCAGCGACCGGAAGTGCTCGATGCCGGCCGACAGCGCCCGCGCCTGGTTGAGCTGGGTCAGGAAGTGCCAGTCGTCGAAGTCGCGCGGCGCGGGCAGATGGGCGTCGAGCCCGCGCTGCAGCTTGAGGTCGCCGTCGATCGCCTTCTGATGCGCGCGCATGCCCGGCGAGTCGTGCGCCAGCGGCTCGTCGGAGAGCGCGCGGCGCAGGGTGGCGTACGCCGGGGGCGCCTGGTAGCCGAACTCCGCGACGAACCTCGGCCGGTACTGCCGGTACTTGAGGTAGTCGTCGGTGTTCCAGACGTCCCAGATGTGCATCGTCCCGTACGCCGGGTCGTTCGGGTGCCGGTCGTCGCGGCCCGAGTACGGGCTGCCGGGCCAGTACGGCCGGCTCGGATCCTCCTCGGCGACGATGCGCGGCAGCAGGTCGAAGTAGAAGCCGGCGCCCCAGGACCGGTCGCCGAGCTCCTCGATCCAGCCCCAGTCCTCGTGGCCCCAGATGTTCTCGTTGTTGCCGGTCCACATCATCAGGCTGGGGTGGCTCGACAGCCGCACCACGTTCTCGCGCGCCTCGGCCGCCACCTCGGTGGCGAAGGGCTCCTCCTCCGGGTACGCCGCGCAGGCGAACGGGAAGTCCTGCCCCACCATCAGCCCCATCGAGTCGGCCAGGTCGTAGAAGTCCTCGGACTCGTACCGGCCGCCGCCCCAGATCCGCAGGTAGTTGACGTTCGCCCCGACGGCCTGGTCGAACCGGGCGGCGAGGCGTTCCCGGGTGACCCGGTTGGTGAAGACGTCGTCGGGGATCCAGTTGACCCCGCGTACGAAGACCGGCACGTCGTTGACGACAAGCGTGAACGCGCTGCCCGCGGCGTCCGGTGTGGTGTCGACGCGCACCGATCGGAAGCCGACCTTACGGGTCCAGGAGTCCAGCGGTTCGGCGTCCGGGCCGGCCAGGGTCACGTCGAGGTCGTAGCGTGGCTGGTCCCCGTACCCTCGGGGCCACCAGAGCTGGGGATCCGCGACGGTGAGGGTGAGCACGGCCTCGTCGCCCTCGGTCCGCACCTCGGTGCGCAGGCCGGCGACCGTCGCGGCGAGGGTGACCGGCCCCGGGCTCTCCCGCTCGAGGCGCACGCGCACCTCGACCGTGCCGACGCCGTCCGCGACCGTCACCTGCGGCCGCACCTCGGCCAGCCGCGCGACCGACCAGCTGTGCAGGCCGATGGGCTGCCAGATGCCGGCGGTGACCAGCGTCGGGCCCCAGTCCCAGCCGAAGTTGCAGGCCATCTTGCGGATGAAGTTGAACGGCTCGGGGTAGGCGTTCGGCCGGGCGCCGAGCCGTTCCCGCTGCGCCTCCGCGTAGGCGTACGCGGATCCGAAGTGGATCCTGAGCCGGTTCTCGCCGTCGCGCAGCACGCCGCGGACGTCGAAGCGGTAACCGCGGTGCATGTTGGCGGTGCGGCCCACCTCGATGCCGTTGAGCAGGACCGTGGCGACGGTGTCGAGGCCGGCGCAGACGAGATCGGCCCGGCCGCCGTCCGTGTCGTGTTGGAAGACGGTCTCGTAGACCCAGTCGGTGCGCCCGATCCAGGCGAGCTCCTTCTCGTTGGAGTCCAGGTACGGGTCGTCGATCAGGCCTGCGGCGAGCAGGTCGGTGTGCACGCAGCCGGGCACCGCGGCGGCGACGCTGTCCACGTCGCCGCCGGTGAGCGCCCATCCATCGTGCAGGGGCCGGTAGTTCACTTTTCTCCTTGCGGACTGGCGAGCGGTCAGGACTTGACGGCGCCTTCCATGATCCCTCGCACGATCTGCCGGCCGCCCAGCAACAACAGCACCAGCAGCGGGACGGTGGCGGCGAACGCGCCCGCGAGCACCCGGCGGTAGATGACGTAGTTGCCGCTGGCGAGGTCGGAGAGCGCCACCATCGACGTGGGGAACGGGGTGCCGTTGAGCTGGATCAGCGGCCACTGGAACTCGTTCCACGTCGCCACGAACGTGAGCAGGCCGAGCACCGCCAGCGCGGGCCGGATCGCGGGCAGCACGATGCTCCAGTACACCCGCATGGTCAGCGCGCCGTCCATCCGCGCGGACTCGACCAGTTCGTCGGGCACCGCGTGCGTGATGAACTGGCGCATGTAGAACACCCCGAACGCGCTGACCAGGGTCGGCACGATGACGGAGATGAGGGTGCCGTTCCAGCCGAACTTGCCCATCAGGATGTAGAGCGCGACGATGCCCAGCTGGTTGGGCACGGTGAGCGTCAGGATCACGACGACCATCAGCTTGTCGCGGCCGGGGAAGCGCAGCTTGGCGAAGGCGAAGCCGGCCATCGAGCAGAAGAACAGCGTCGACGCGGTCACGACCGCGGCGACGATGAAGCTGTTGATCAGTGATGCGGCGAAGTAGACCTGCTGCATCGTGAAGACCTCGCGCAGGTTGTTCACCAGCTCCCCGCCGGGCACCACCGACGGCGGGATCTGCGAGACCGCCTCGTCGGTGCTGGTGGCGATGACGAACATCCAGTACAGCGGGAAGGCCGACAGCGCGAGGAAGGCGGTCAGGCCGAGGTAGGTGCGCCAGTCGCCGCGGGTGTCCTGCGGCGCGCGGCCGAGTTCGGCGGCGCGGCGCGGCCTGCGCCGGGTTGCGGTCGCGGTCATCGACGTCCCCCTCCGAGGCGGTTCGTCGCCATGGCGTTCAGGCCGGCGACGATGAGGATGATGAGGAACAGCGCCCACGACATCGCGGCCGCGTACCCGAGGTTGAGGTCCTTCCAGCCGACCTTGTAGATCAGCTGGGCGATGGTCTGCCATTGACCGTCGGAGCCGCCGGTCGCCGCCGCGGGATTCTCCTCGAACAGCATCGGCTCGTTGAAGAGCTGCAGGCCGCCGATGGTCGACAGGACCACGGTGAAGACCACCACAGGCTGGATCATCGGTACCGTGATGCGCCACAGCTGCCGCCAGGGTCCGGCGCCGTCGACGGCCGCCGCCTCGTAGACGTCCTTCGGGATGGATTGCATGGCCGACAGGTAGAGCAGCGCGTTGTAGCCGATCCACTTCCAGTTGACCATCGTGGCGATGGCGATCCAGGAGCTCCACTTGTACGCGCGCCAGTCCAGCGGCGCGTCATCGCCGAACCCGACAAGCGACAGCAGCCAGTTGGCCATGCCGTTGTCCCGGGAGTAGATGACGGCGAAGACCAGCGTCGACGCGGCCACCGGCGTCACGTACGGCAGCAGCACGCCGACGCGCCACCACGTGGTCGCGCGCAGCCTGCGGTTGAGCAGGTTGGCGACCATCAGCGCGATCAGCAGCTGCGGCACGGTCGACAGGATGAAGATGCCGAACGTGTTGACCAGCGCGTTCCAGAAGTCCTCGTCGTGCAGCAGCCGCTCGAAGTTGGCGAAGCCGGCCCAGCCGTCCTGGGTCGGATCGTCGAGCCGCCAGTTGCGCATCGCGACGACGCCGTTGAACACGATCGGGAACAGCCCGAAGAGGGCGAAGAGCATGAAGAACGGGGAGATCAACAGGTACGGGACGCGCTTGTTGTCGAAGCGGTGAAGCCAGTTGCGACTCTTGTACCCGGATTTCGGGCGGCGATGGTTAGGCGCCGGCTCGGTCGCTGAGCTCGGCGGCGCGCTGCGGGTCAGGGACACGGCCACTCCTTCCAGGGAGCAGCGGGGCGGCCACGTGAGCCGCCCCGCCGTCGTTTCGCTTTAGGAAGCGGCTGCCTTTTCGGCTGCCTTGACCGCCTCGGGCCAAGCCGCGGACGACTTGAGCGAGCCCTGCTGCACGCGGGTGATCACGTTCTCGACCGCGACCCGGGTCGGGCCGTTCTTCTTGCCCAGGTACTGCGGCTTCAGAGCCGCGGCCGTGGCGGCGTAGATCTGGCCGGTGGGCGCGTTGCTCATGAACTCCTTCTTGTAGTCCAGCACCGCGGGGTCCTTGTAGAGCTCGGGCTGCGACGGCAGGTTGCCGACCGTCTTGAAGATCTCGATCTGCTGCGCCGGCTGAATCATCCACTCGACGAACTTGTAGGCCTCGTCGACGTTCTTGCCCTGCTTGGGCAGGGTCCACCAGGAACCACCCCAGTTGCCGCCGCCGCCGGGGATCGCGGCGATGTCCCACTTGCCCTTCTGGTCGGGCGCGGTCTCCTGGATGTGACCGAGCATCCAGGCCGGGCAGGCGAGGACCGCGAACTGGTCCTTCTTGAAGCCCTGGTCCCAGTTCGGCTGGAAGCTGGCGAGGTTGGCCGAGATGCCGGCGTCGATCGCCTTCATGCTGACGTCGAACGCGACCTTGGGGCCGCCCTCCATCTGCAGCTGGTCGGAGGTGTCGTAGAAGCCCTGCGGCTGCTGGGCGAGCACCGGGTTGAACAGGTTGGTGCCGGAGTCGACGAACTTCTTGCCGGTCGCCTTGGTGTACTTCTGGCCGACGGCGATGAACTCGTCCCAGGACTTCCAGAGGGCGGAGACCGCGTCCCGCTCGGTCGGCAGGCCCGCCTTCTTGAACAGGTCGGAGCGGTAGCACATGGCCAGGCCGCCGACGTCGGTGCCGAGGCCGATCTGCGCCTTGCCGTCCGGCGACATCGACTGCTGCCACTTCCAGGGCAGGTACTTCGACTCGTAGGTCCCCGCGCCCTTGTCGAGCAGGTTGACGAACTTGTCGGCCTGGCCGCGGAACTGGACCATGAAGCCCTCGTCGACCGCGGAGATGTCGGGCGCGCCGGTGCCGGCGACCAGCTTCTTCTGCAGGTCCTCGTGCTGGGCGTTGTACTCGCCCGAGTTGAGCACGATCTTGACGTTCGGGTGATCCTTTTCGTACTGCGCCTTGAGCGCGTCGAGGCCCATGTCGCCCCAGAAGTTGACCGTCAAGGTGGTCTGGCCCTCGGCGGCCTTTCCGCCGCTCTCCAGGCTCTCTCCGCTGCAACCGGCAAGTACCAGGGATCCGGCTAGGCCGGCGGCGACGAGCGCCACGCCCCGCTTGGCGAACCGTTCCATTACTCCTCCACCCAAGGGGAAAGTTGTCGAAAGAATTTACTGAACCGGATAAGTGACGTGACCGTATGACGCGCCTCACGGCCTGTCAAGACCGTGTTTCATGTTGATGTCTCGCCGCGTATTCAACCGATGTAAGCGCTCGTAAAGCGGGTTATTTCGGTCTGCGGGCTACCTCGGGGTTCCGGGACAGCCTGTGGTCTGTAACACTTAACCGATCAAGCCATCCGTGCTGACTGGGCCCAGAGCGGCGCGAGGTAGCGTGAGAGCGCTCCACCAGCGGCGTTCTGGCAGGCCCTGCAGAACGGCCGTTTCCGACGGCTTTCCAGAGAGGGGCACCCCGAGTTGAAACGGCCGACGATCGCCGATATCGCGCGCCGGGCAGGCGTGTCCAAGGGAGCGGTGTCGTACGCGCTCAACGGCCAGCCCGGCGTCTCCGAGGCGACCCGCCGGCGCATCGTCGCCATCGCGCAGGAGATCGGCTTCAACCCGAACAGCGCGGCCCGCGCCCTCTCCGGTGCCACCGCCCGCGCGGTCGGATTCACGCTGTGCCGGCCCGCCCGCATCCTGAGCATCGAGCCGTTCTTCATGGGCCTGATCAGCGGCTTCGAGCAGGAGCTCGCCGCCCGGTCCTACGCGCTGACCCTGCAGGTCGTGGCCACCCCGCAGGTCGAGACCGAGGTCTACCGCCGCTGGTGGGGCGAGCGCCGGGTCGACGGCGTGTTCGTCACCGACCTGCGGGAGAACGACGTCCGCATCCCGGTGCTGAACGAGTTGCAGCTACCGGCGGTGGTGATCGGCGGACCGGGCGACACCGGCAAGCTGACCCAGCTCTGGTCCGACGACGCGGGCGCGATCACCGAGGCGGTCCGCTACCTGATGGCGCTGGGGCACCGGCGCATCGCCCGGGTCGGCGGCCTGCCGGACCTGCTGCACACCCAGACCCGGACCAGGGCGTTCACCGAGGTCTGCGCCTCGCTGGGCCTCAGCGAGGCGGTGACCGTCCCGTCCGACTACACCGGCGAGGAGGGCGGCCGGGCGACCCGCCGCCTGCTGATCAACGCGGAACGCCCCACGGCGATCATCTACGACAACGACGTAATGGCCGTCGCGGGCCTGTCCGTGGCGCAGGAGATGGGCCTGTCGGTGCCGGGCGACCTGTCGATCGTTGCCTGGGACGACTCGCCGCTGTGCTCGCTGGTGCATCCGCCGCTGACGGCGCTGAGCAGGGACATCGCGGCATATGGCGCCCACGCGGCCCGGCAGCTGCTGGCGGCGATCGCCGGCGAGCCGGTGCACGACGTCGAGGAGGGCACTGCACACCTGACGCCCCGCGGCAGCACCGCACCGCCCCGGGAGTCCTGACCCCACGCCCGTTCAGGGGCGGTGGGTGTCCAGGTAGGCCTCCATGCGCTCGGCCGGCGCCGGCCTGGCCAGGGCGAACCCCTGGCCGTAGAGACAACCCGCGCTCCGGGCGCGCTCGATCTGCTCCGCGCTCTCCAGCCCCTTGGCGACTATCTCCAGCCCCAGCCGCCGGCCCAGGCTCACCACCACGTCGATCACCGCCGGGCCCACCGGCGGCGGTTCCACCGGCGTGTTGACCAGCGACTGATCGAGCTTGAGCATGTCGACCGGCAGGCGCCGCAGGTGGGACAGCGACGCCTGGCCGGCGCCGAAGTCGTCAAGCGCCGCGCGGACGCCCAGCTTCCGCAGGCCCGCGAGCGACGCCACGATCGCCGGCACGTCCTCGGCCACCCAGGTCTCCTGGACCTCGACGACCAGGCGTTCCGGCTCCAGCGCGTGGCGGGTCAGAATCTCCGCGACCCGTTCCGGGAAGCGGGCCGTGAGCAGCTCGCGCGGCGCGACGTTGACCGAGAGCCAGTATTCGTTGTTGCCGCCGGTCCACCCGGCCAGGTGCCGGCAGGCCGCCTCGAGCACCCACTCCCCCAGCTCGGCGGTGCAGCCGACCGCGCGGGCGATCGGCAGCAGCTCCGCCGGCAGGATCGTGCCCAGCTTCGGGTGGCGCCAGCGCAGCAGCGCCTCGACCCCGACCGGCTGCTCGTCGCGCAGCGAGACCACCGGCTGGAAGACCAGGTCGAGCTCGCCGCGCTCGACCACGCCCGGCAGCTCGCGTTCGAGATCCATCCGCCGGTGCAGCTGGATCTCGACGTCGGTGTCATACCACTCGACGCGGTCCCGGCCGAGCTGGCGGGCGCGCCGGCGGGCCAGGTCGGCGTGGCGCAGGACCTCCTCCGAGTCGGCGCCGCCGGCCAGCTCCGCGAGGCCGACGCTGGTGTGCAGCTCGACGATCGTGCCGGGCAGCCGGTAGGGCTCCATCAGCAGCGTCACGATCCGGGTGGCCAGCGCGTAGGCCAGGACCGCGCCGTCCGCCGTGAGCACCGCGAACTCGTCACCGCCGAGCCGGGCCGCGACGTCCTCGTCGGCGAGCAGGCTGCGGACCCGCCGGGCGACCTCGATCAGCACCGCGTCGCCGGTCTCCCGGCCCTTGCTGTCGTTGATCGCCGCGAGGCCGTGCAGGTCGATCACCAGGACCGTGCCCTGCTGCCCGGCCCGCCGCCGGTACGCGAGCAGGTCGCGCATCAGCGACCGCCTGTTCGCCAGCCCGGTGAGCTGGTCGGTGTATGAGAGTTTGTGCAGCGTCCGCTCGAGGCGCCGCCGCTCGCCCACGTCGCGGACGTGCACCACCAGCGCGGCGACCTCGGGCACCGACCGCTGGTCGGCCACCGTGGACTCGGTGTCGCGCCAGACGCCGTGGCCGTCGCGCAGCCGCGCGTCGAGCAGCGCGGGAGGACCGTCGTCGTGCTCGCCGGCGATCAGCGCCTCGATGCTCGCCCGGGCGCTCACGGCGTCCTCCGGGTGGATGAGCTCGATGAACGTGCGGCCGACGACCTCCGAGTCCGCGAGCCCGAAGAGCCGGGCCGCCGCCGGGGACTGCCAGCGGACCGTCAGCTTGTCGTCCAGCACCAGGGTGAGATCGGTGGCACCGGCGACCAGCGAGCGGAAGTGCGCCTCCTTGGTGCGGAGCTGGCCGGTGTATCGCCGGATGTCGCTGACCACCAGCAGCTCGCGCATCGTCAGGACGGCGACCATGGTGATGCCCAGGATGATCGCGACCTGGTTGAACGAGCCGACGGCGATGAGGTGGTAGAGCGCGGCCAGCACGCCGATCCCGGCGGGCACCGCCAGCAGCGGATAACCGGAGAGATAGAGATCCTGCTCGCGGGGGGCGAGCGACTCCGGCTGGTGGCGCCGGGACCCGCCCTCGACCACGAGCCCGAGGCCCGCGACGATCGGCAGCCCGAGCAGCGCGACGATCCGGTCGTCGAAGCCCGACAGCGCCAGGTCGGCCATCGTGGACAGCGCGGCGAGGACGACGATCGCGCCGGCGCCGCAGCGCAGCGCCGCCGGCCGGTGCAGGCGGGCCCGCAGCACGATGACGGTGACGATCGAGATGCCCGTCGCCGCGCACAAGGTGCTGACCAGCGTCGGGCCGGGGGTGGTGTCGCGCAGCGGGCGGACCAGGTACGCGGCGAAGCCGAGCGCGACGCCCAGGCCGAGGCCGTCGAAGGCGCGGCGCAGGCGCACGGCGTGCGAGGTGGCCGCGCCCGGCAGCAGCATCGTGCCGAGGACGAACAGCGTGGCGACCACGCCGACCCCGGCCGCGAGCCAGGCGCCGAGACCCGGCGGATCGGCGTAGATCAGGGCGGTGGTCGCGCCGGTGGCGAGGGCGGCCATGCCGATGAAGCCCGCTCCCCGGCAGGCCGCGAACGTGCCGTCCCGGTGGTGGATCGCCAGCGCCGTGTTGACCAGCAGCGCGGTGGCCCAGAGCGCGACGCCGCCGACCCCGGCCGCCAGGCCGGCGCGGGCGGGAAGGAGGCCGGCCACGGCGGCGATCAGCACCAGCGCCCCGGCGACCGGCGCGACCAGATACGCCACCCGGTGGCGCCGGGTGTCGGTACGCGCTGGGAACTGCACTGCCACGGGGGGCGCGATCCTCTGCGTGTCTTCGAGGGGTGGGGGGTCAGGCTGCGGCGGACGGAAGAAGGGCTACCGCACCCAAATCGGGTAACGAGCGATCCCCCGGACAGGTTACGTGCGAGGGTTGGCCCTCGCACGTTCCGATCGTCGGCTATGGACTGTCAAACGGCAATCCCGGTGAAAGATCCGTTGAGTCGGCCGGCGCGGGCGCGCCGGCGCTCAGCCGCCGGCCACCGAGGGGATGACCTGGATCTCCGCGGCCGCCGGGACCGCCGTCGCCAGGCCGCCGGAACGGCGGCAGTCCTCCCCGTCCACATAGACGTTCACATAGCGGCGCAGCGTCCCGCTCTCGTCGCGGATCCGGCGCTCGAGGCGCGGCCACCGGTCGCGCACCTCGTCCAGCACCGCGCCGAGCGAGCCCAGCGCCGTCACCTCGAGCCGCGACGAGCCGCCCGCCTCCGCCCGCAGCACACCCGGGACCAGCAGAGTCGGCATCAGAAGGTCGCCGCCCGCACGCAGAGCACGTCGCTCAGGTGTGCCGACACGGACGACCAGGTCTCCCCCTCGTCGCGGCTGGCGAACACCTCGCCCGACCGGGTGCCGAAATAGACCCCGACCGGCTCCGCGTCGTCTGCGCACAGCGCGTCGCGCAGCACGCCGACATGGAACGGCTCGGCCGGCAGGCCCGCCTGCTGGGGGTGCCAGGTGTCGCCCGCGTCGGTCGACCGGAAGACCCGGCAGTGCTGATCGACCGGCTCGCGCTGCCCGTCGCTGACCAGCGGGAAGCTCCAGATCGTGCCGCCGCGCCGGGGATGCGCGACGATCGGGAAGCCGAAGTCGGCGGGCAGGGTGTCCGCAATGGTCTGCCAGGTGCCGCCGCCGTCCACCGAGCGGTAGACGCCGTGATGGTTCTGCGCGTAGAAGCGGTCCGGGTCGGCGCCGTCGCGGGCGACCTTGTGCACGCACTGGCCGAACTCGGGCCACGGGTCGGGCAGGAAGTAGGCCTTGATGCCCTCGTTGGAGGGCGCCCAGGAGGCGCCGCCGTCGAAGGTCCGGTAGACGCCGCCGGTCGACATCGCGACGAGCAGCCGCTGCGGGTCGCCGGGGTGCGGGAGAATCGTGTGAATGGCCTGGCCGCCGAAGCCGGCGCCCCACTCGGGCCGGTGCGGGTGCTCCCACAGCGCGCGGACCAGCGCGAAGGTGCGGCCGCCGTCCTCCGAGCGGAAGAGCGCCGAGGGCTGCACGCCGGCGTAGACGACGTCGCCGCCGGCCGGGGCGATCTGCCAGACGCGCTCGACCGCCGCGCCGGTGTCCGCCGGGAAGGCGAGCGGGGCCTCGTCCGGCTCCTGCCAGGTCTCGCCGAGATCGTCGCTGATCGCGACGCTCGGGCCGAAATGGGAGCTCTCCAGGCCGGCCAGCAGCCGGGGAGCGGTGCCGCGGGTGTCGATCGCGACAGCGTAGATCGATTGCCCGGGGAAGTGGGCGGAGCCGACCTTCCAGCTCTGCCGGTCGTCGTCGCTGATGGCCAGGAAGAGGCCTTTCTTGGTGCCGATGGCGAGTAGCTCGGTCATGGCAAGCAGTATGCGCGGCAGGTCCGACAGCAACGCCGCACTCGGCGGGTGCGAGGATGAGAAATGTGAGCCGAAAGCCCGTCCTACGCGTCCGCAAGTCCGGCGCCCTCATCGTCGCCGCGCTGATCGCGTTGGTCGGCACCCTTCCGTTCGCGGGTGCCCGCTGGCAGCTGGCCCCGATTCTGCTGATCCCGCTCGCGGTCCTGGTCTGGGCCCTGCGGGCCGGCACCGACGTCGACGCCGAGGGCCTGCGGATCCGGGCGCTCTTCGGCACCACGGACATACCGTGGTCCCGGGTGGCCGAGCTGGCCGCGGACGACCGCCGGCGGGTCTCGGCGCTGCTCACGGACGGCAAGGTGATCCGGCTGACCGGGGTCACCCCGGCCAACCTGCCGGCCGTGATCGCCGCCAGCGGGCGCCGGCTGGACGACGCCGACGGCTCAGTAACCGTCGACGACCCGGTTGACGAGCGGCTCACCGGCGGCGAACCGGCGTAGCTGGTCGCCCACCAGGCCGTAGGCGCGCGGCAGCAGGCCCGACACGGCGCCGCCGATGTGCGGCGTGATGAACGCGTTGGGCAGCCGCCAGAGCGGGTGGTCGGCGGGCAGCGGCTCCGGGTCGGTGACGTCCAGCGCCGCGGAGATGCGCCCGGAGCCGAGCTCGGCGACCAGCGCCGCGGTGTCCACCACCGGCCCGCGCGCCGCGTTCACCAGCAGCGCGCCGTCGGGCAGCGCGGCCAGGAACGCCGCGTCGACCAGGCCCCGGGTCCGATCCGTCAACGGCACGACCACGACCACCACCTCCGCGTACGGCAGCAGCGAGCCAAGCTCGTCGACGGCGTGCACGTCCCGCTCGGGGCGGGCCGTGCGGGCGACCCGGGTGACCGTCACGCCGAACGGGGCCATCCGCTCCTCGATCGCCCGGCCGATCGAGCCGGCCCCGACGATCAGCACCCGCCTGCCGGTCAGCTCGGGCGCCGGCCGCAGCCCGCCCGGCGCCCACTCGCGCCGCTGCTGCGCCCGGGCGAAGGCCGGGAACCCGCGCAGCGAGCCGATCGCGGCGCCGAGGACCCACTCGGAGACCGAGGCGTCGTGCACCCCGCGCGCGTCGCAGAGCTCGACGCCGGGCGGCACGTGATCGACCCAGTTGTCCGCGCCGGCGGAGAGCAACTGGACCACCTCGAGGCCGGTCAGCTTCGGCAGCAGGCCGGACGCACGCACCCGCGAGGTGAAGGGCGGCACCCAGAACCGGACGCCCGCGGGATCGGACGGCAGGGTCGCCGCGTCGTCGCAGACCTCGACGGTGAGGCCGGGCGGCAGCTCGCCGAGCAGCCCGCGACCCACCTCATGAGCTATCCACACCCGCACCCGTCCCAAACTAGCCGCGCCGGGGCCGGCGCGCCCGGTCGAAGATCGACGCGTTCCGGACGTGCCGGCGCACACGGCTACCCTGGACCGGGAAAACGAGGAGGTCGGTGTGATCGAGCGCAGTCCCGGGGTCCGCACGGGTGCCGTGACTATGGGTGCCCTGACCCTGGCCGCCGTGCTGGCCCTGACCGCCGCGTGCAGCTTCGGCCCGCCCGAGCCCGACGTCGCCGGCGAGCCGCCGAACCTGCCGGCCCCGTCGCTGTCGACCGGCCAGGACAGCAGCGAGGAGCGCGCCGCGGCCGCCACCGTGCTGGCCAAGGGCCTCGAGGTGCCGTGGGGCATGGCGTTCCTGCCCGACGGGGCCGCGCTGGTCACCGAGCGCGACACCGCCCGGATCCTGCGGGTCGGCCCCGATTCCGACGCCGAGGGTCTCAAGGTCGTCGAGGTGCAGCGCCTCTCCGAGCCCGAGCCCGGCGGCGACGGCGGCCTGCTCGGCATCGCCGTCTCCCCGAAATACGCGCAGGACGCGACCGTCTTCGTCTACTACTCGACCGCCAAGGACAACCGGGTCGCGAAGCTCAAGCTCAAGGGCAAGCCGCAGCCGATCCTCACCGGCATCCCCCGCTCGAGCAACGACAACGGCGGCCAGCTCGCGTTCGGCCCGGACGGCCTGCTCTACGTCACCACCGGCGACGGCACCGCCGCCGGCAGCCAGGCGCAGAACCCGAAGAACCTGGGCGGCAAGATCCTGCGGATCACGACCGCCGGCAAGCCGGCACCGGGCAACCCCGTCAAGGGCTCACCTGTCTGGTCGTCCGGTCACCGCAACGTGCAGGGCATAGCCTGGGACTCGGCCAAGAAGATGTACGCGAGCGAGTCCGGCCAGAAGATCAACGGCGAGCTGAACGTGATTCAGAAGGGAAAGAACTACGGCTGGCCCAAGGCCGACGGTGACGCCACCAACCCGAAGTTCACCGATCCCCTGGTCACCTGGCCGATCGAGGACTCCTACTGCTCCGGCGTCGCGGTGCTGGAGAGCATGATCGCGACGGCGTGCCTGCAGGGCCAGCGGCTGTGGATGGTCGACGTCACGGGCAACGGCACCCTGCTCGGCCGGCCCCAGGAGCTGCTCGCCGGCGAGTACGGACGCCTCCGCGGCCTGATCACCGCGCCGGACGGCTCGCTCTGGGTCGCCACCTCCAACCAGGAGGAGGGCGGCGAGCCGGGCCCGGACGACGACAGGATCATCCGATTGGTGTTCTCGGACGGCGGTGCCGGCCGGAGTTAACGGGGTAACCGTCCAGCAACCGGCACACGGGGGGCAGGTGAGCCGTAGACCATGAACGAGAAGATCTCTGCGGCGGTTGCCACGGCGCGCCGGATCTGGGTGCTCCCGTGGGCCCATCGCCTTCGCATCTGGGCCGCCGTGCTGGCCGTGAGCCTCCTCGGGGTCTTCGTCGGCACGATGCTGTTCGCGCAGTCCGAGATAGCCGTCGGCCCGTTCCGCGCGGACATGTCGATCAGCCCGTCGCTCAAGGGCGGCACCGAGGTCGACATCCCACCGCTGGGCTCGCTGCACCTCGACAGCCACGACGGCCCCATCCATCTCAAGGTCGACCTGGGCGCGCTGGACCAGGAACGCACCGAGGCGCTGATCGACGATCCCACGGCGATCAGCGCGGCGGGCCAGTCGGCGGTCGACGACGTGACCAAGGGCGTGCTGCAGCTCGGGCTGCGCGCGATGGGCGCGGCGATCGTCTGCGCGCTGATCCTCTCGGCGCTCATCTTCCGCAACATCCGCCGGGTGGCGGCCGCGGGCATCCTGGCGCTGGTGGTGACCGGTGGCAGCCTGGCGCTGGCCGCGGGCACGATCCGGCCGGACTCGATCAGCGAGCCCCGCTACGAGGGCCTGCTCGTCAACGCGCCCGCGGTGGTCGGTGACGCGCGGCGCATCGCCGACAACTACGGCCGCTACGCCGACCAGCTGCAGCAGCTCGTCAGCAACGTCAGCCGCATCTACACCACCGTCTCGACGCTGCCGGTCTTCGACTCGTCCGGCAACACGACCCGCCTGCTGCACGTCTCCGACCTGCACCTGAACCCGGCCTCGTGGGGCGTGATCAGCACGGTCGTCAAGCAGTGGGACATCGACGCCGTGGTGGACACGGGCGACATCGTCGACTGGGGCAGCGGCGCCGAGACGTCTTACGTCAGCTCGATCGGGCAGCTCGGGGTGCCGTACATCTACGTGCGGGGCAACCACGACTCGCTCGCCATCCAGGCCGCGGTCGCCCGGCAGAAGAACGCGAAGGTGCTGGACAACTCGATCGTCACCGTCGCCGGCCTGACGATCGCGGGCATCGGCGACCCGGAGTTCACCCCGGACAAGAGCGAGAACCCGCCGGGGAACGCGGACGATCCCGGCTTTTCCCCGATGCTGACCAGCGGCGAGCGGCTGGCCACGACGATCCGCGAGTCGAAGACGCCGGTGGGCCTGGCGATGGTGCACGACCCGGCCATGGCGCCACCGCTGTCCGGGGTGGTGCCGCTCGTGCTGGCCGGGCACCTGCACAAGCGCGAGGTCCGGATGCTGCCCGCACCGTCGCCCGAGGCCTCGGCCGCGCCGACGCCGGCGCCGTCCTCGTCACTCCCGCCGGCGCCGATGGAGACCCGGCTGATGGTGCAGGGGTCGACCGGCGGCGCGGGCCTGCGCGGGCTCGAGGACGACGAGCCGACGCCGCTCATGATGTCGGTGCTCTACTTCGACGAGCACCAGTCGCTGAAGGCCTACGACGACATCCAGCTCGGCGGCACGGGCGAGCAGAACGTGACCATGCAGCGCAACGTGATCGGCACCGAGACGGAGCCGACCACGAACCCGTCGGTGTTCAACGGCGTGACCCCGGGCATCAGGCCGAGCAGCCCGCGACCCAGCCGCTGACGCTCCGGGTCAGGCGGCGCCGAGGCGGGACAGGATCAGGTCGCGGACCGTCTTGGCGTCCGCCTGGCCACGGGTGGTCTTCATGACCGCGCCGACCAGCGCGCCCGCCGCGGCGAGCTTGCCGTCGCGGATCTTGGCGGCGATGTCCGGGTTCTCCGCGATGGCCGCATCGACCGCCGCGGTGAGCGCGCCCGTGTCGGAGACGACGCCGAGGCCACGGGCGGCGATGACGGCGGCGGGGTCACCCTCGCCGGCCACCACGCCCTCGAGCACCTGGCGGGCGAGCTTGTCGTTGAGCTTGCCCGCGTCGACCAGGCCCTGCAGCTGCGCCACCTGCGCCGGGGTCGCGCCGACCTCGGCCAGCTCGACGCCGGCCTCGTTGGCGCGGCGGGCGAGCTCGCCCATCCACCACTTGCGGGCGCCGGCCGCGCTGGTGCCCGCCGCGATGGTCTCCTCGATGAGCTCGATCGCGCCGGCGTTGACCACCGACTGCATGTCGATCGCGGAGATGCCCCACTCCTCGGCGAGCCGGGCGCGCTTGACGCTCGGCAGCTCGGGCAGCGCCGCCTTCAGCTCCGCGACCCAGGCCGGGTCCGGCGCCATCGGCACCAGGTCGGGCTCGGGGAAGTAGCGGTAGTCGGTCGCGGTCTCCTTGGAGCGGCCCGGGCGGGTGTCGCCGGTGGTCTCCTGGAAGTGCCGCGTCTCCTGGAAGATGCGGATGCCGTCGTTGAGCAGCATCGCCTGGCGGATGATCTCCGAGCGGACCGCGCGCTCGACCGAGCGCAGCGAGTTGACGTTCTTGGTCTCGGTGCGGGTGCCCCACTCCTCGCCCGGCAGGTTCAGCGAGGTGTTCACGTCGCAGCGCATCGAGCCCTGCTCCATCCGCACGTCCGAGACGTTCAGCGAGCGGATGATGTCGCGCAGCTCCGTCACGTAGGCCTTGGCCACCTCGGGCGCCCTGGCGCCGATGCCCGGCACCGGCTTGGTGACGATCTCGACAAGCGGAATGCCGGCCCGGTTGTAGTCCACGAGCGACTCGGTCGCGCCGTGGATGCGCCCGGTGGCGCCGCCGACGTGCAGCGACTTGCCGGTGTCCTCCTCGAGGTGGACGCGCTCGATCTCGATCCGCACGGTCTCGCCGTCGATCTCGACGTCGACGTAGCCGTCCACGCAGAGCGGCTCGTCATACTGGCTGGTCTGGAAGTTCTTCGGCATGTCCGGGTAGAAGTAGTTCTTCCGGGCCATCCGGCACCAGGAGGCGATGTCGCAGTTCAGCGCGAGGCCGATGCGGATGGTGGCCTCGATGGCGGCGCGGTTGGAGACCGGCAGCGCGCCGGGCAGCCCGAGACAGACCGGGCAGACCTGGGTGTTGGGCTCCGCGCCGAAGACGGTCGGGCAGCCGCAGAACATCTTGGTCTGCGTGCCGAGCTCGACGTGCGTCTCAAGGCCGATGACCGGCTCGTAACGGGCGATCGCGTCCTCGTACGAGGGCAGCGCGGTCGTACTCATGCGATGAACTCCAGGTTGCGCGGCATCCGGACCGAACCCATCAAGACTAGTGTGCGGCGCCGGCCCGTCTGCGTCAGGATCCGTTTCGGCGCGGTCGCCGCCGCCTCACCAGCTCACACGGCCGGCTGTGGCGCGGGTATCGACGCCGGGCCGGCGAACCGGCCCGGCGTCGCAGATCAGAGCTCCGGCGGGGTGAACGTGCCGACCGCGGACTCCAGGGCGGCCGCGACCCGGTACATCCGGTCGTCGGCCATCGTCGGCGCCATCACCTGGAAGCCGACCGGCAGTCCCTCGGACAGCCCGCACGGCACGGAGATCGCGGGGCCGCCGTAGAGGTTGGTCGGGATCGTGTAGAGGTCGGCGAGGTACATCTGGTAGGGATCCGACGTGCGCGACCCGAACGGGAACGCCACGAACGGCGTGGTCGGCGAGATGAGCGCGTCGACCCGTTCGAAGGCGGTGGTGAAGTCCCGCGTGATGAGCGTGCGGACCTTCTGCGCCTGGCCGTAATACGCGTCGTAGTAGCCGCTGGAGAGCGCGTAGGTGCCGAGGATGATGCGGCGCTTGACCTCGGGGCCGAAGCCGGCGTCGCGGGTCAGCGACATGACCTCCTCGAGCGACCGGTTGCCGTCGTCGCCGACGCGCAGGCCGTAGCGCACGCCGTCGAAGCGGGCCAGGTTGGAGGACGCCTCGCTCGGCGCGATGAGGTAATAGGCCGGGAGGGCGTATTCGAAGTGGGGGCAGGACACCTCGACGACCTCGGCACCGAGCTTGACGAGCGCCTCGACGGACTCGCGGAAGGCCGCCATGACGCCGGGCTCGGCGCCCTCGCCGACGAACTCCTTGACGATGCCGAGCTTCACCCCGGTCAGGTCGCCGGTCGCGCCCAGCCGCGCGGCCGCCACGACGTCGGGGACCGGCTGCGGGATGGAGGTCGAGTCACGCACGTCGTGGCCGGCGATGACCGAGTGGAGCAGGGCCGCGTCCTCGACGGTCCGCGCGCACGGCCCGGGGGTGTCCAGCGAGGACGAGAAGGCGATGAGGCCGTAGCGGGAGGTGCCGCCGTAGGTCGGCTTGGCGCCGACCGTGCCGGTGACGGCGCCGGGCTGCCGGATGGAGCCGCCGGTGTCGGTGCCGATGGCGAGCGGCGCCTCGTAGGCGGCCACGGAGGCGGCGCTGCCGCCGCCGGAGCCGCCGGGGATGCGCCCGAGGTCCCACGGGTTGTTGGTGGGCCCGTAGGCGGAGTATTCGGTCGAGGACCCCATGGCGAACTCGTCCATGTTGGTCTTGCCGAGCATGACCGTGCCGGCGGTCCGCAGCCGCTCGACGACGGTGGCGTCGTAGGGCGGCTTCCAGCCCTCGAGGATCTTCGAGGCGGCCGTGGTCGGCACGCCCTTGGTGGCGATCACGTCCTTGACCGCGACCGGCACGCCCGCGAGCGGCCCGGCCGACTCGCCCCTGCTGCGCCGCTCGTCGACCTTGCGGGCGGCCGCGAGGGCGCCCTCCCGGTCGACGTGCAGGAACGCGTGGACGCGGTCGTCGACGGCGGCGATCCGGTCGAGGTGCGCGGTGGCCACCTCGACGGCGGACGCCTCCCCGCTGCTGATCAGTCCGGCGACCTGAGCGGCGGTCATCCTGGTGACGTCGGTCACGGCGCTCATTCCTCCTCATCCAGGATGCGCGGCACGCGGAACCGGCCCTCGGCGGAGTCGGGCGCGCCGGAGAGCGCCGCCTCCTGCGTGAGGCACGGCTGCACGACGTCGTCGCGGTAAACGTTGGTCAGCGGCACGGAGTGCGAGGTGGGCGGGATGTCGTCGGCGGCCACATCACCGATCCGGGCGACCGACTGCAGGATGACGTCGAGCTGACCGGCGAACTGGTCAAGCTCCTGCTCGGTCACGGCGAGCCGCGACAGGCGCGCCAGATGCGCGACCTCTTCGCGGGAGATGGCGGCCATCGTGCCCCCTTGGTGGTGGATGTCGCTGACCTGAGGAGTCTATTTCCCGGGGCGGGCACGACGGCGGGCGGCACCCTGGTCCGTGGATGACGTCGCCGTCCGGTCGCCGCCGAGGCGGGTCCGGGGGTCGCTCACGGCGCCGGAACCGCCACCGCACCGGGTTCCCGGCCGGGGCGCAGGGGCCGGTAGCGGGTCAGCCACTCCGCGAGGTCCGGCGCCGGCATCGGCCGGGCATGGAACCAGCCCTGCGCGGCGTGACAGCCCACCGAGGCCAGCATCCGCCAGGTCCGTTCGTCCTCGACGCCCTCGGCGACCACGCGCAGGCCGAGCGAGTCGGCCAGGGCCGTCACCGAGCGCACGATGGCGGCGTCGCCGCGGTCGGTCGCCATGCCGAGCACGAACGAGCGGTCGACCTTCACCTCGGAGAGCGGCAGCCGGCGCAGGTGCTGCAGCGACGAGTAGCCGGTGCCGAAGTCGTCGAGGGAGATGGCCACGCCCATGCGGTCCAGCCTGGTGATCGTGTTCAGCACCCGGTGCGGGTCCGCCATCAGCGCGCTCTCGGTGATCTCGAGCTGCAACAGGTCCGCCGGCACGGCGTAGCGGTGCAGCAGCCCGCCGATCTCCTCGGCGATGTCCACCGCGTGCAGATCCCGCACGCTGACGTTGACCGAGGCCCGCAGCGCCTGCCCGGCGGCGCGCCAGGCCGCCAGCTGGGCGATCACCTCGCGCAGCACCCGGCTGGTGAGCAGCCGCATGACCGGCGTCTGCTCGGCGACGCGGAGCAGTTCCTCGGGGCCGACCATGCCCCGCACCGGATGCCGCCAGCGCAGCAGCGCCTCGACGCCGACGATCTCGCCGGTCGCGATGGCGATTTGCGGCTGGTAGTAGAGCGTGATCCCGTCGGCGGCCGGGTCCGTGCCGGGCTCGGCCTGCACGGCCCGGCGCAGGTCGGCGAGCAGGGTCAGGTCGGGCGGGTGCTGGACGGCGTCCCGGGCGTAGACGGCGACCTGGTCACCGCGCTCCTTGGCGTCGTACATGGCGGCCTCGGCCTGCCGGAGCAGCGCGGCGCCGTCGCCGTCGTGTTCCGGCGCCACGGCGATGCCGATGGAGGCGCTGACGTCGATGAGCAGGCCGTCGAGCGCGAACGGCCGGACGAACGCCTCGGCCAGGTGGCCGGCGAGCCGCCGGGCCGCGGCCGGCCCGTCGACCCGCTTGGCGAGCACCGCGAACTCGTCGCCGCCGAGCCGCACGACGAGATCATGATCGGGCACGGCCGCGGCGAGCCGCCGGGCGACCTCGACCAGCAGCCGGTCGCCGGTGTTGTGCCCGAGCGCGTCGTTGACGGTGCGGAACCGGTCGAGGTCGAGCAGGAACAGCGCCGGCCGCCAATCGTGGCGCTGCGATCCGCGGCCCGCTCCCCACTCCACCACCGAGGTCTGCAGCGCGCGCCGGTTGGGCAGCCCGGTCAGCGCGTCCACCCGGGAGGCCCGCTCGTAGTCCCCGGTGGAGCGCACCATGCGGTGCACGGCGTGCAGCGCGAGCAGGACGAGCGGAACCAGCACCAGCCCGACCTGGGCGGCGGCGAGCACGACGGGCCCGAGCAGCAGCAGGGCGGAGGTGGCGAACAGCTCCGGCCCCCAGCGCTGCACCCGCCGCCGGCGGCGCCCGGCGGCGGACCAGCGCGCGATGACGGCGTCGATCCCGTAGCGGGCGAGGATCCACACGGCGGCCGCGGCGACGGTGAGCAGCGCGTCGTCCCAGCGCGGCTCGGCGCCGAAGCTCAGCCCGGCGAACGCGGCGACGACGGCGGTGGCGGCCAGCGCGACGGCGTGCTGCAGCGCGAGGTGCAGGGCGCGCCGGGCGGGCTGCCGCATCCGCACGCAGGCGACGGCCACGGCGGCGAGCTGCACCGCGACGGCGGGCACGAATCCCCAGGCGAACACGATGCCGAAGGTGAAGCAGATCGATGGCAGAATCACCGAACTGGCCCGCCGATCGGCGACCACGTAGGGCCGCGCGTCGACCGCGAGGGCGAGCACGGCCATGACCCAGAACCCGGTCGGCAGCTCCGCGAAGACCCCGGGCAGCGCCGCCCACAGGGCGAGGTCGACGAGCAGCGCCCCGCCGACGGCTACCACCGCACCCCGCCGCGCCGGGACGGACCGCCCGGCCTCGCGGGCCCGGCCGGCCG
>NZ_JBEZXZ010000156.1:0-21107 GCF_040638275.1 Actinoplanes sp. NPDC026623
ACCCGGCGACCCGCCGGCGGGGCGGCGGGCCGGGGCCCGCGCGCCGGCCGCGGTGGCGGTGGCGGCAGTGGACATGGCTGAGACTCTTGTCGAAGAAGGTCTTCATGTCAACTGAACCCCATAGGTTTACTAGGATATGGGATCACCGTTGACACCTGCCCAGCGAGAGAGGCACGGTAGGCCACATGCCCACCCCCGCTGCGGATGCGCCGGCGTTACCGAAACCGACCATGTCCCAATTAGTGGACGCGAGTTTGCCCCCGGTCGCGCACACGCTCCGCCACCGTTCCCTCGTCTCGGCTTAGGGGATCATCATGACCGTCACCCCGCTCCACCAGGACCGTGCCGTGGACGCCGATCTGTTCCGTTCGCTGCTGCGCCGCCACGCCGCGGCCGTCGTCGTCATCACCGCTCCGGGCGCGCCGCCCGCCGGGTTCACCGCGACCTCCTTCACCTCGGTGTCGCTCGATCCGCCGCTGGTCTCCTTCTGCCTGGCCAAGTCGGCCTCGGCGTGGCCCGCGGTGCACGCCGCGAGCACCATCGCCGTGCACGTGCTGACCCAGGAGCAGGAGCACATCGCGCGGACGTTCGCCACCCGCGGCATCGACCGCTTCGCCGCGCACGGCGCCTGGCGTCCCGGCCCCGACGGCGTGCCGCTGCTGGACGGGGTGCTCGCCAGGATCGTGTGCCGGGTGGCGCAGCAGGTGGAGGCCGGCGACCACACGATCGTGCTGGCCACGCCGGAGCTCGGCGAGCAGCACGCGGACTCGACGGTCACGCCGCTCGTCTACCACGACGGCACCTACGCCCACCTGAAGCGCTCGGCGTAGACGCCGTTGCGCCGACCGGAGACTTGGAGAAGAGACATGAGAAACCGCACTGAGCTTCGGCTTGAACGGGGCACCGCGTGAGCGGGATCGTGGTGGTGTCCGGCAATCCGCGTCCGGGATCGCGGACCTCGACGCTCGCCGTCGCGGTCGGCACGGCGCTCGGCGGTGCCGCAGCGGTGGTCGAGGTCGGCGCGCTGGGCACCGGCCTGCTGACCCCGGGCGATTCGGCGACGGCGGCGGCGGTGACGGCGATCCGCGAGGCGGACCTGCTGGTCGTGGCGACGCCCACCTACAAGGGCAGCTACACCGGGGTGCTCAAGGTGCTGCTCGACCAGTTGCCCCCCAACGCCCTCGCCGGCAAGCGGTCCGTACCGGTGGTCACCGCCGGCGTCGCACCGCAGGCCGCGGCCGCGGCGGCGCTGCTCGCGCAGCTGCTGGGCGAGTTGGGCGCCGACGTCGCGCCCGCCGTCGAGGTGGTCGAGGCCGACCTGCCGGAGGCGCAGGCGATCGCGGAGAAGTACGCGGCGGCCAACAGGGAGTGATTGGCGGCGGCTTGCCACGATGGTCCACATGGAGATACTCGCGACGGTCGCGCTGGTCCTGTTGCTGGCCGGCCTGATCATGCTCGGGCTGGCGTCGTCGGCGAACTCGCGCCGGGAGCAGTTGCGGACGGCGAGCCGGCTCACCGCGATCGAGTACAAGCTGGACGCGGTGGTCGCGCATCTCGGCGTCGCCGTCCGGGAGCGGGAGATGCCGGAGGTCGGCCGGTTGCTCCGGGAGGGCAAGCGGATCGAGGCGATCCGCGCCTATCGCAACGAGACCGGGGCGAGCCTGCTCGAGGCCAAGAACGCGGTCGACGCCATCGCGACCCGCCTCGGGCGATAAGCGTCCGGCCGCGGCCGGATGTCCGCGCCACCGTTGACTGCGGGTCCGTCGACGCCGCCGTGCCGGTAGACCACGGTCCTCGTTTTGGCTCTGGCCCGGCGCCGGCCCGGCGGCGAGGGTCAACGGGTGATCACTCTCGCTTCACTGCTCGGCGTCACCGCCGTGGCGCTCGGCATGGTGCTTACGCCGGGCCCGAACATGATGTACCTCGTCTCGCGCAGCATCACCCAGGGCAGACGCGCGGGCGTCGTCTCGCTGGGCGGCGTCGTGATCGGCTTCCTCTGCTACCTGACGGCGGCGAACCTCGGCCTCTCGGTGATCTTCGTGCACGTGCCGGAGGCGTATGAGGCGCTGAAGCTCGCCGGCGCCGTCTACCTGGGCTGGCTGGCGTTCAGGACGCTGCGGCGTGGGGGCACGTCGGTGTTCGCCCCCGGCGAGCTGCCGGTCGACTCGTCGCGCCGGCTGTTCGCGATGGGGCTGCTCACCAACCTGCTCAACCCCAAGGCCGCGATCATGTACCTCTCGCTGATCCCGCAGTTCGTGCGGCCGGACGACGGCCACGTGCTGGCGCAGGGCTTCATCCTCGGCGGCGTGCAGATCCTGGTGAGCCTGGTGGTCAACCTGTTGATCGTGTCGGCCGCGGGGACGATAGCGGTCTTCCTGGCGCGCCGGCCGGGCTGGCTGCGGATGCAGCGCCTCGTCATGGGCACGGTGCTGGGCGCGCTCGCGGTCCGGCTCGCCACCGAACGCTCCCAGCCCGCCTAGGGCTGCCGGGCCGGACGAAGCCCCGAACCGGGACCCTCGGGGACTACCCGCCGCATTTCGCGCCGCGTGACTATCGCAAACCCGCCGGAACTGCCGACAAGGTCCGCCGGACGCGATAACCTGTAGCCAGCAAGGCCGGGAGCCCGCCGCCACGGGTTCCCGGCCTTTTACGTGTGCCCGCCTTGGCAGAATGGGCCGATGGAACCCCGCGTGCACCCGGTCTCCTCGACGAACGGCCAGACCCTGACGATCGAGGAGTACGGCACTCCCGGCCCATCCGCCTCGCTGGTGTTCCTGCCCGCGCTGGGTGTGCCGGTGGCCTACTACCGGCCGCTGTTCGAGGCCTGGGTCGCCCGGGGGCGGCACGTCGTCGGGGTCGAGTTGCGGGGCATGCCGCGCAGTCCCGTCTCCGACCTGCGCCGCAACCCGTTCGGCTACGCCCACCTGCTCCGCGAGGACCTGCCCGCGGTCTTCACCGATCCCGCGGTCGCCGCCGCGGACCGGGTCGTGCTGGTGGGCCACAGCCTGGGCGGTCAGCTCGCGCTCCTGTCGGGCGCCGCCGGCACCGTACGCGCGGACGCGGTCGTCGCGCTCGCCGCCGGTACGAGCTCATCCGCCGCACACCGCAGCCGGCTGATCCGAGCCCGCCGCGCCGCCGGGGTCCGCTTCATCGGCGCCGTCACCTGCTCGCTGGGCTACTGGCCGGGGCACCGCCTGGGCTTCGGCGGACGCCAGCCGCGCACGCTCATGCGCGACTGGGGCTACGAGGCCCGCACCGGGCGGTACCGGCTCCGCGGCGACCCCACCGACTACGAGGCCGCGCTGGGCAGCCTCGCCGTCCCGGCCCTGATCGTCGCGATTGCCGGCGACCGGATGATTCCCGGCCGGGCCGTCGACCACCTCGCGGGACGGCTGCCGGCGCACGTGTGCCGGGCGACGATCGACACCGTGCCGGATCATTTCCTGTGGGCCCGCCGCACGCCGGAGAAGCTGGTCGCCGGCGTCGAGGACTGGCTGGCGGCCCAGCGGCTCTGAGCGCCGTCAGCCGCGCCGGGCGAACAGCGCCAGCCGGACCCGGTTCGGGCTGGCGGTCTTCGTCATCAGGCTGGTGATGTGCGTCTTGACCGTGGTCACTCCGATGTGGAGGCGATCGGCGATCTCGGTGTTCGACATGCCCTCGGCCACCAGCTCCAGGACGTCGCGTTCGCGGGCGGTGAGCCCGGACACCGGCCGCGGCGGCTCGACCCGGGCCGCCACCGCCCGCCGCACCAGCCGCTGCAGCACCTCCTGGCTGAACGGGCTGTCGCCGGACGCGGCCCGGCGGATCCCGTCGAGCAGCTCGGGCGGCGGCGCGTCCTTGAGCAGGAAGCCGCACGCGCCCGCGGTCAGCGCCGGGTAGAGGTGGTCGTCGTCGCCGAACGTGGTCAGCACCAGCACCCGGGCGCCGGGCCGTTCGGCGAGGATGCGACCGGTCGCCGTGATGCCGTCGACGCCGGGCATCCGCAGGTCCATGACGATGACGTCGGGTGCGAGGCGCCCGGCCAGCGCGACGGCGTCGCGGCCGTTGTCCGCCTCGCCGACGACGGTCAGGTCCGCCTCGGCGTCGCAGAGCATCCGCAGCCCGGCACGGATCAGCGGCTGGTCGTCGACAAGCAGGATCCGGATCACGCCGCCCCCGACGCGGGCGGCGGCGAGTCGACCGGCGCGGAGTAGGCGGAGGCGGGCGGATCCGGGGACGGATGGGCCGCCGGGAGGACGGTCTCGACGCGCCAGCCGCCGGCCGCCGGCCCGGCCGTGAGGCGGCCGCCGAGCACCTCGACCCGCTCCCGCATGCCCGTGAGGCCGTGTCCGCCGCCGGACGGCAGGCCGGGCGACACCCCGCCGCCGTCGTCCGACACCGACCAGATCACGTCGCCGTCGACGACCGTGGCGCGCAGCCGGGCGCGGGCCGCCGTCCCCGCGTGCTTCGCCACGTTCGTCAGCGCCTCCTGGGTGAGCCGGAGCACCGCCAGCCCGCGTACGGAATCCAGCGCGCCGACCTCCGGGGCGACCGCGACGTCCACGGTCAGCCCCGCCCGGCGGGCCGTCTCCACCGCCGCCCCCAGCGCCTCCGGCAGCGCGCCGGGCTCGATCACCGTCAGGGCCGCGTCCGTGCGTACCGAAGGGTCGCGCAGCACCGCGACCAGCCGGCGCAGGTCCGCCAGGGCCGCCGTGCCGGTGCCGTGCACGTCGTCGAAGACCTCCGCCACCCGCGGATCGACGTCCGGCAGGACGTGCCGGGCCACCCCGACCCGCAGCACCATCGACGCCACATGGTGCGCGACCACGTCGTGCAGTTCCCGGGCGATCGCGGTGCGTTCGTCGGCGCGGGCCGCCCGGGTCTCCGACTCGCGCCGGCGCTGCTCCTCGAGCGCCCGTTCCTGAGCCTGGACGGTCAGCTCACCGCTGGTCCGCACGACCAGCCCCAGCAGCACCGGCAGGCCGACCACGAGGCAGAGGCCGAAGATCGGTGCGGAGATCGCGGAGGGCTCCCGACCGAGGGTGAAGCTCAGGTAGACCGCCACGACCAGGCCCGCGCCCGACCACAGGATCCGGGGGCGGGGTGCCCACATCGCGAGCTCGAGGAGCGCCCAGCTGGTGCCGACCTGGTTGATCATCGTGTCGTCGATGATCAGGAAGGCGACCACCAGCAGCGCGGTCTGCGCGACCAGGTTGAGGACGCGCCGGCGGTGCAGGATCAGCGCGAGCGCGAACGCCGCAACGGCCAGGATCCACTGGGTGGTGGTCGGCTCGCGGCCCGCCTGGGTGCCGAAGACCAGGTAGCCGACGCCGCTGAGGTCGAGCAGCAGCATCCGCACGAACGTGTCCCGCGCGTCGAAGAGCCTGCCCACCCATCCCACGCCGCCCACCCTAAGCGCTCGCCCTGACCGGGTAGCGCGCCCGGACCAGCAGATAGGCCGCCAGACCCAGCGGGCCCAGCAGGATCGTCAGCAGCAGCACCGGCGCCATGACCAGCGCCGGGACGCCGCGTTCCCGGCTGTCCAGCCACGACCAGCGGCCGGCGAAGAGGTCGAAGGCGATCATGTGCGCCCAGGCCGCCGCCGCGCCGTCGGCGGTGCCGAGCAGGTCGCGTAGGCCGTCGAGGGTCGGCGACACGACGGCCGGAAGCACCTCGCCGAGGGCCGGGATCACCAGCACGGCGTAGATCACCACGGCGGGGAGCACGATCAGCGGCGACCCGATGATGCGGCGGGTCCACGACCAGCCCGGCAGCAGAATCATGAGCGCCCAGAACGGCGCCGCAACCGCGAACGCGAGCCCGAACAACACCCCGGTCACGCCGTGCCCACCTTCCGCAGGCGCGCCCGGCCCTCGCCGCGCTCGGTGCAGCCACTCATGCCGCAAGCTCCAGGTCCTGGCGGCGACGGCGGCTCAGCACCGCGCCGGTGACCGCGGCGACGGAGGCGGCCAGCAGGGCCCAGGCCGTGAGGGTGAGCGCGTCCGGCCGCAGCAGCGGCTGACCGCGCAGCGCCTGCCAGGTCAGGAGCGCGATCACGATCCCGTACGCGAACCCGCCGACCAGCAGCAGCCGGATCCGGGTGGCCTGGTCGAGCCGGGTGCCGAGCAGCAGGGCGAGCAGCGGCAGCGCCTGCAGCGCGTGCAGCCCGACGAAGTGGCCGATCCGCAGGTCCCCGCCGGTCGTGCTCCAGCCGACCAGCGGCAGCCCGGGACCGCCGTCGGCGACGCCGACGCTGTGCGCGCCCGAGACCCCGTCGACGCCGGGCGGCGCCTGGCCCGGCATGACCATCGGAATCGCCGCCAGCATGCCGACCAGCGACAGGCCGAGACCCCAGCCCACGGCGTGCGCCGCCGTCCGGTCGGCGATCCGGCCGCGGACGATCGCGACGCCGAACACGAAGTGCGCGATGAACAGGATCAGGATCGAGGTGCCCATGACCTGGAACAGGGCCGAGTTCAGCGGCGTGGACTCGTTGTAGTGGCTGGTCGTGCCGCGCAGCACCTGGGTCACGATGACGACGATCTCGGCGACCGAGGTCGCCAGGATCACGGTGACCGCGAGTTCGGCGACCCGGCTACGGCGCGGCAGCAGGGAGAGCATCCACGCGAGGGTAGCGGCGTACGCGACGAACGACACCGCGAACTTGAACGGCTTGAGCCAGATCGGCGCGCCGGTGAGCACCCGGGGGTCGGTGAAGACACCGATCCCGGCGATCACGGCGAGGACGACCATCGCGGCGGTGAAGACCATCAGGGGGCGGTGCCAGCGCAGGACGTTTGTCATGCCGTTGATGCTTGCGGCGCAGGGCGGGTGTTTCGCCCACCCGCGGGCCCGACCGGCGGCCGCCGGTCGGAGCCGCTCTCCTACCTGGGTAGGAGGGATCGCTCCGGATAGGACATTCGGGCCCTGAATCGCGGGCCCGTCCGGGGATACGCTCCCGGTATGGAGATCGCCGGGCTGGTGCCGGCCGCCGGCGCCGGTCGGCGGTACGGGATGCCGAAAGCGCTGGGGGCGTACCGCGGCGGGCGGCTCGTGCGGCGCGCGGCCGGGGTGCCGGCAGACGCCGGGATCGCCCGCGGCCCGGTGGTCGCCGGCGCGCCCGAATTGACCTACGCCGACAATCCGGACGGCGCCGGCCTCGACGTGCCGCAGGGGGCGATCGGCCGTGCGTGACGTCCTCGATGAGCTGCTGCGCGCCTGGCGCGCGGGCGAGCCGGCCGGCCTGGCCACCGTGACGGCGACCTGGTCCAGCGCGCCCCGGCAGCCGGGCGCGGCCATGCTCGTCGGCCTCGACGGCACGGCGACCGGCAGCGTCTCCGGCGGCTGCGTCGAGGGCGCCGTCTACGAGTCCTGCCGCGAGGTCGCCGCCTCGGGGATGCCGCGGACGGCGCGGTTCGGCATCACCGACGACGACGCGTTCGAGGTCGGCCTGCCCTGCGGCGGGACGATCGAGCTGTTCATCGAGCGGGCCGGCTTCCCCGAGTTGCCGCTGCTCGCCGACGAGGTCGCCGCCGGGCGGCCGGTGGCGCGCTGGAGCGGCAGCGGCCGGCGGCTGACCGCAACCTCCGGGCCGATCCACTCCTGACCGGCTCCGATCCCTGATCGAGTACGACCGGATCGCCCAGGATCCGCGCGCGTCCGCGGGCGCGGCGCCACGACGCGTCAGCGGGAATCACCCTGGTGGAGCGGGCGGCGGACTTCCCGCCCGCCGGGGCCGATGCTGGTGATCACCGACGGGAATTGCGACGTGCTGCGGATCCGCCGGGCGTTCCTGACGCCGCTCGGCGCCCGCCTGCCGTTCACCCCGCGCGCCCCCGTGGTCCAGCTCCGCTGAGGAACCGGCTGGGTTCTGTCCCCTAAACTCGACGGCGTGGATGTGACGCCGATCTCACTGGGCTCCTGGCCGACGCCGCTCGAACCGGCGCCACGGCTCGCCACCGCCCTGGCGCTGGACGAACTCTGGATCAAAAGGGACGACCTGACCGGCCTCGGCGGCGGTGGCAACAAGGTCCGCAAGCTGCAGTACACGTGCGCGCAGGCGCTGAAGGCGGGCGCGACGACGCTGGTCACCACGGGCGCGGCGCAGTCCAACCACGCCCGGCTCACCGCCGCGGCGGCGGCCCGGCTCGGGTTGGGGTGCGTGCTCGTGCTGGGCGGTCATCCGCCGGCGGCGGCCCGCGGCAACCTGATCCTGGATCAGCTGGCCGGCGCCAGGATCGTGTGGGCGGGTGACGCGCCGGTCGCGGAGGCGGTCGCCGCGCAGGAGGGCTTCGTGATCCCGTTCGGCGGCACGTCGGCGTTCTCGTCGCTGGGCTACGTCGACTGCGCCCGCGAGCTTGCGGTGCAGCTGCCCGACCTCAGCACGGTGGTGGTCGCGGTCGGCTCCGGCGGCACGATGGCCGGGCTGGTCGCGGTGCTCGGGCCGGGCCGGGTGTTCGGTGTGGACACCGGCGCGCTGCCGGACGCGCGCGCGGCGGTCGCGGGGCTGCTCGACGGCATGGGCGTGCCGGTCCGGGCGGAGGACCTGCAGATCGACGGTACCCACGTCGGCGCCGGCTACCCGACCCTGACCGATCCGGTACGGGCCGCGCTCGAGCTCGCGGCACGCACCGAGGGGTTGTTCCTCGATCCGACCTACACGGGCCGGGCCATGGCGGGGCTGCGCGCGAACCCACCGGACGGCAAGGTCGTCTTCCTGCACACCGGCGGCCTGCCCGGCCTCTTCGGCCACCCGGCGGTCTGACCCCGCCGCGGCCCGCCGAGCCTCCTCGACCCCCGGCCATCTGACCCGACGTGGCGCACGACGGCTGGGCGGTCAGCGGGGCCGGGCGGTCAGCCGGGCCGGGCCGTCAGCGGGCCACGTTGTCCGTCGCCGAGAGCAGCGACGCCAGGTCCGCGCGGGTGGGCAGGCCCTCGCAGTCGCCCGGGACCGTCACCGCGAACGCACCGGCCGCGATCGCCGTGGCCAGGCGCCGGGCCGGCACCGCGCCGGCGAGCCGGTCCGCGAGATAGCCCGCCACGAAGGCGTCCCCCGCGCCGACCGGGTCGACGACCGTCACGGGCAGGGCCTGCACCGCGTGGCGCTCCCCGGCGATCAGCGCCGTGCAGCCCCGCGCCCCGTCCTTGATCACGACCTCGGTGGGGCCGAGCTCGGCCAGGCGCTCGGCCGGCGAGGCCTCGGAGCCGAGCACCAGCTCCGCCTCGTCGGGGCCGGCGAAGACCACGTCCGCGCGCGACACGAGATCCCGCAGCACCGGCGCCGCGTCGTAGCGGGACCACAGCTTGCCCCGGTAGTTGACGTCCACGGACACCGTCACGCCGGCCGCCCGGGCGGTCTCCACCGCGTGGAACACCGTCGCGCGGGCCGTGTCGCTCAGCGCCGGCGTGATGCCCGTGACGTGCAGGACGCCGGCCGACTGCACGTCGCCGACCGGCACGTCCGCCGGCAGCAGCCGGGAGCCGGCGCTGCCGGCCCGGTGGTAGTCGACGTGCAGCAGGCCGCCCGTCCGGCGGTGTTTCACCATCAGGCCGGTGAACGCGGCGTCGCGGATCACCGTCGCCCGCACGCCCTCGCCGCGCAGCCGACGCTCGATCAGGTCGCCGGTGGCGTCGCGGCCGACCCGGCCCAGCCAGGCGGCGCCTCCGCCGAGGCGGGCGACGCCGATGGCCACGTTGCTCTCCGCGCCGCCGATGCCGAAGGCGAAGCTCCGGGCGTACTCGAGCGGGCCGATGCCGTCCGCCGCGACCAGGCCCATCGTCTCGCCGAGGGTGACCAGGCCGCCACTCATGAGCGGGCGAACGCGACCGCGTCGACCGCGTGGCGCGCACGCGCCGCGAGCCGGGCGAGGCTGCCGCCGTCCGCGGCGTCGCCGATCAGCGGGCCGCCGAGGCCGACCGCCGCGGCGCCGGCGGCGAGCCAGTTCGCGACGTCGGTGATCTCGATGCCGCCGGTCGGCATGATGCGCACGCCGGGCAGCGGACCGTGTAGGTCCTTGATGAAGCGCGGGCCGACCGTGGCCGCCGGAAAGAGCTTGACCAGCGGCGCACCGCCGCGGCTCGCGGTGTAGATCTCGGTGGGGGTGAACGCGCCCGGGTAGACCGGCACCTGGAAGCCGTCCAGCTCCGGGACGTAGACCGGCGAGACGAGGAACGTCGCGCCCGCGTCCACGCCCGCCTTGGCGTCGGCGAGGGTGAGCACGGTGCCCGCGCCGACGGCCACGCCGGCGGGGAGCTGGCGGCGCAGGCCGGCGATGGCCTCGACGGCGCCGCGCGAGGTGAGGGTCACCTCCAGCGCCGTGATGCCGGCCTCGACGAGCACGTCGCCGATCGCCGCGAAGGCGTCGGCGGTGGGTGCCCGCAGGACGGCGACGACGCCGCTGCGACAGATCACATCAGTGACCGAGATATCCGACATGGGCGCCTCCACAGGTGTCCCGTCAGGGGCATTCAGTGTCCACCAAGGCGCCGAGATCATCCAGTGACCCGGGACTCCTCTGCCGTGGCGGGGCTGCGCCGGACGTAGGAACCCAGGCCACGCCGGGGCGACGGCGGCGCCAGCGGCGCGGGCGGGGTCGCCCTGATCTCCAGCTCCTCGCGGACCGCCGCCTCGAACTCCTGCATCACCAGCGGAACGTGGCCCAGCATCTCGCGCGCCGACTTGCCCGGGTCGACGCCCGGCGGCGGCGTGGGCCGCGAGGCGTGCAGGCCCTCGATCAGCAGGTGCACCGCGAGGGCGGCGCTGCGTACCTGCCCCGAGGCCAGCAGCCGCACCTGCATGAGAGCGGGCCCGACGGCGTCGAGGTAGGCGAACGGGCCCGGCGTCGGCTGGTCGCCGTCGTACGCGGCGCGCAGCCGGTAGGTGGCCCGCTCGAACTCGGTCATCAGTGCGATGTACGCGTCCTTGCGCTCGGCGTACCAGCGTTTGGTCCGCTTGGCGCGGCTGCGCAGGTAACGGTCGCGGGCCGAAACGAGGACCGTCACACCGGCCCCGAGCAGGGCAGACACGGCTGCGACGAGGGGAAGCCCCCACCACGGGATCTCAGACACCCGCCAACGGTAGCGATGCCCGGCCCGGCGGCGACGGCGGAGGGTCAGATCGTGACCTCGTCCCCCCGGCGGCGCTTGACCTCAACCCGGCTTCACCTTGCAGAGTCACCGCATGAGAGCAGCGGTATTCGACAGATACGGCCCGCCCGAGGTGTTGCGCATCGCCGACCTGCCCGATCCCCTGCCCGGCCCCGGCCAGGTCCGGGTCCGGGTGCGGGCGGCCGGCGTGCAGCCCTTCGACGTCGCGGTGCGGCAGGGACGGATCAAACGCGGGCCGGCGAGCTTCCCGCACCAGGTCGGCCAGGAGTATTCGGGGGTGATCGACCTGCTCGGCGAGGGGGTCACCGGCCTGGCGGCCGGCGATCCGGTGCTCGGCTCGACGATGATGGCCGGCCAGGCGACCCACGTGGTGGTGCCGGCGTCGGACGTCGTCGCCAAGCCGCCGGAGCTGGACTTCCCGGCCGCCGCCGCGCTGGTGGCGGCCGCGCAGACCGCCTCGGGCGCGCTGCTCGAGCTCGGGGTCACGGCCGGCGACGTGCTGCTGGTTCACGCGGCGGCGGGTTCCGTCGGCACGGTCGCGGTGCAGCTCGCCCGGCTGGCCGGGGCCACGGTGATCGGCACGGCGAGCCCGGCCAACCACGACTACCTGCGCCGGCTCGGCGCGCTGCCGGTGGCGTACGGGGACGGGCTGGTCGAGGCGGTCCGGGCCGCGGCCGGGCCGGTGACCGTCGCGCTGGACGCGGCCGGGCGCGGGGCCATCGCCGCGTCGGTGGAGCTCGGCGTCCCCCGCGACCGGATCGGCACGATCGTCGACGACAAGGCGGCCGCCGAGTTCGGCACCGCGGTGGTCCGGCTGGGCCGCTCGCCGGCCCGGCTCGCGGAGGTGGTCGCGCTCGCGGCGCGGGGCGAGCTCACCATGGAGGTACGGGCGTACCCGCTGGCGGAGGCGGCCGCGGCGCACGCGGCCGTCGAGGCCGGGCACGGCCGAGGAAAAGTGGTCCTGGTGCCATAGCCTGCCTGGTGGCCGGCGAACAGATGCTCGGCAGCCACCGGCGCAAGCACAAGGCCACGAGCTGAGGACGCTCGTTCAGACGCCGGCTCTCGTCACGCTCCGGCCGTCAGCCCCTCGGCGACGACGATGTGCTCGTCGACATCCTTGCCCGTACCGATGCGGGTGGAGACCTGGAAAGCGACCCGGTTGACGAGCAGCTTGCGCGGCCCCGAGCGGCGCAGCGCCGCCGGCGTCGGGCGCGACGCCCGGCGCATCCGGACCGCCTGCTCGCGGACCGCGGCCTCGATCCGGGGAAAGTCCATGTAGACCGCGCGATTCTCCGCCGCGCCCAGGTAGGCGAACGGCCCCGAGTCGGCGAGGGTGCGCATCGGCGCGCCGATCATCGCGATGTTGCGGTACGCGCCACGGTCGAGCATCGACACCGCGTGCCGCACGCCGCGGCGCCGGCCGATGACCAGGAACGTGCGGTAGAGCATCGAGCTGACCAGCAACGACGACCGCCCGCCGCGGTACTGCGGCAGCACCGCGAGCGTCGCGCAGTCCCAGACCCGTTCGCCGTTCATGCCGTGCGCGGCGAGGATGGTGTCGACGTCGACGCCGATGTGATCGGGCGCGTCGTCGATGGTCTTCACCCCGGGACCGTTGCTCTCGATCATGCGGGCCACGCCGGCCGGCACGCCGCGGCGCCGGTCGATCACCACGAAGAACAGGCTGTTCGCCTCGTACCGGCCGTACTCGGCGGCCATCACCTCGGTGTCGTTGCCGAACGACTCCTCGAAGACCCGCCGCTCGAGGGCCCGGCCGACCCGGGCCAGGTCGGACCCGGGCCCGACGACCGCCGTCACGAACCGGCCGGTGCGCGCCGGGTGCGCGGCCAGGAACTCCGCGGTGATGCGCTGCATCCCGGCGTCGTCGAGGTCGTAGCGAACGGTCGTCGCGCTCACGCTCAGAACTCCTTGGAGACGATCTCGGTGGTCTTGAAGTAGTCCTTGGTGAAGTCGAGGACCGTCTGCGGGTCGAACGACTTGCAGGTGTAGATGTCGACGCTGAAGAACGAGATCGGGCGCTCCCACGAGTAGAAGTGCGCGCCCGAGGTCTCCCAGTGGATCCAGCCGGCCCAGCCGTACAGGTCGCTGACGTGGGTCACCGGGTCGATGATCGTCACCATGTCGGTCACGGCCGAGAGCTTCTTCAGGTAGTCCTTGATGTGCTCATCGGTGATCACGAACGTCGGGTACCCCTCGACGACCAGCCGCTGGCGGGTGATGGTCGGGGCGAGGTCCTTGAAGTCCAGCATTTCCGTGACGCCTTCCAGTGTGGGTGATCGAGATACGGGTTGTCGGATGGTGAAGCCTCAGGCGATGACCTGCGGGCGGATCCAGGGTTCGAGGTTCTCCGGCAATTCGGCCTTGCCGTAGAGCCAGCCCTGCGCCAGGTCGCAGCCCTGCTCGCGCAGCCAGTCGCGCTGCAGTTCGGTCTCGACGCCCTCGGCCACGACCCGCAGGTTCATCGCCCGGGTCATGGCGAGCACGGCCCGCACGATCGGCTCGTTGGGGCCGTTCTCACCGACGTGGCGGACGAACGACCGGTCGATCTTGACGATGCCCACGGGCAGCCGGTTCAGGTAGCTCAGCGAGGAGTAGCCCGTACCGAAGTCGTCGATGCACAGGGTGATGCCGAGATCGCGCAGCTCGAGGAGGGTGACCAGCGCGGTCTCGAGGTCCTCCATGACCCCGGACTCGGTGATCTCCAGCCACAGCTGGTCCGCGCCGAGCCCGGTGTCGGCGAGCACGTCGCGCACGATGTCCACGATCGCGCGGTCGCGAAGCTGCCGGACCGAGACGTTGACGGAGACGTGCAGCCGCCGGGCGTCGGGGCCGCGCTGGACGGTCCAGGCGGCGAGCTGGGCCGCGGCCGTACGCAGCAGCCAGGCTCCGCTCTCCACGATCAGGCCGGTCTCCTCGGCGACCGGGATGAAGTCGACGGGCGAGACCGCACCGAGCGTGGGGTGGTTCCAGCGCATCAGCGCCTCGAAGCCGTCGATCTGGCCGTTCGTCAGGTCCACGATCGGCTGGAAGTGCACCGCGAGCTCGCCTCGCGGCAGCGCCGAGCGCAGCGCCTGCTCCAGGTTCATCCGGTCCCGGACCTCGTCGCGCAGGGACGTGTCGAACAGCGCGTACGCGTTGCGGCCGTTGCCCTTGGCCTTGTACATCGCGGTGTCGGCGTCGCGGATCAGCTCGAGGGCCCGGGCGCCGCCGTGCGCCTTCGCGACACCGATGGACGCGGAGATCACGACGTTGCCGACGGAGAGCTCGAACGGGCGGGTGAACTCGTCGAGCACCCGGTCGGCGAACGATTCCGCGAGGGCCGAGTGCGACGGGCTGGACAGCGCGATGACGAACTCGTCGCCGCCGATCCGGCAGACCAGGTCCTCGCCGCGGATCTGCGCGCTGAGCCGGCTGGCGACCGCGCACAGCAGCTCGTCGCCGACCTGGTGGCCCCAGTGGTCGTTGACCATCTTGAACCGGTCGAGGTCGATGAAGAGCAGGCTGATCTCCTGCTGCTCGTCCGCGGCCCGGTCGCCCCACTCCGTGATGGTCTCGGCGAGCAGTTCGCGGTTCGGCAGGTCGGTGAGCGCGTCGTGGGTGGCCCGGCGGCGGGTGGCCTGCTCGGCGCGGGCCCGCGAGTTGTTGGCGCGCACCACCCGGGCGAAGACGGCGAGGATCAGTCCCGAGCAGAGGACAGCGTTGACGATGCCGGTGAGCATCGAGTGGGCCGGCTGCACGATGGTGATCAGGTTCGGGCCGACCACCATCAGGGCGATCAGCGTGGTCCTGACCTTGCCGAGGTCCTTGACGACGATCTGCTGCGGCTCGGTCAGATTCCGCATCGACGGATGCAGCCCGGCGGCACCGACGAAGATGAAGGTGGCCAGGAACAGCACGTCGGCGGGGTGCTGCGGCAGGTTCGCGAGCCCGTCCTCGCGCAGCGCGTAGATCATGTCGCCGGTGAACATCGCCGACATGGCCAGGATGAGCAGCCACAGCGCCGGCTGGCGTCCGCCGCCGGAGAACCCGAGTTGCGCCGCGAACACCAGCAGCACCACGTCGAGGATGGGGAAGAACGAGTTGGCGACGCGCATCGCGGTCAGGTCGGACTGCGCCATCGTCGGCACGATCAGGTAGGTCCAGCACATGAACGTCGCGGCCATGGCGACGACCAGCGCGTCGATCCGGGCCGGGTCGTCCTCCTGGGCGCGCCGGCGGCGCAGCATGGCGGCGAGGCTGCAGCCCATCAGCACGTAGCCGAGCAGCGCGAACGTGTTGGGGAGGATCATCATCAGGTTCGGCGTGGAGCCGCCCGCCCCGGGCACGACCCCCCGGATGACGATGGCGACGAGGAAGGACGTCGCGGCGCCGAGCATAAGGCGCCAGGGACCGCCGTGCCCGGGCTGCGCCATGCGCCACACGGCGTAGGTCATCGCCCCGAGGCCGGCGAGGAGGCCGAGCGTCATCAGCGGGTCCCGCAGCGACACCGGGCCGACCGCGGCCAGGGCGACGAGGACACCACCCGCCGCCAGGAAGATCCAGGCGGGCCTTGTGCTTCGCCAGGGCGGCGCTGTACGCGCGGAGGACAGCGGATCGGGATCGCCGCCCACACGGACGGGCACCAGCATAGGTTTCACGGCCTACCATGTCGGCGCCCCGCTCCGCTACATGAGCACTCGGGCGATTCACCCCCTCGGGTACGTGACCGGAATCACTGGTAAAGGCAACCCGGCACATTACCGACACGTTCGTCTCATCCTGATCTGGCCCGATCCGATGCCTTCGCGGGGGGAAACGTGGAGAAGACGCACAGACGAATCATGGCCTCGATGCTCTGCACCGCCGTCGTGGTCAGCGGCGCGGCGGCCGTGTCGGCGAGCGGTGCCGCCGCAGCTCAGCAAGGGGTGGCGGCGGATCAGCTCAGCCGCGCGCCCGACCCGCCAACCCTGCAGACGATCGAGCTGGCCCCGGCACCCGGCCGGGCGGCCGCCGCCGGCGCCCGGGCGGTCCCGCGGCGCGCCACCGGGCGGTTCAGCCTCGTCGGCGCCACCTGGACCGACTCGCACGCCGCGCTCGACGGCGCGGTCGAGGTGCGCACCCGGCGATCCGCCGACGGCTCCTGGACCGGGTGGCAGTCCCTGGAGGCCGACGGAGCCTCACCCGCCGAGCCCGGATCGCGCGACGCGGCCGAGGCCCGGGGCAGCACCGATCCCCTCTGGGTCGGCGAATCCGACGGCGTCGAGGCGCGGGTCGCCGCCGGCCCGGGCCGCGCCGGGCCGCTGCCGGCCGGGCTGCGGCTGGACCTGATCGACCCCGGCGATCCGCCGCCGCCCGCACCGCCGGCGCCGGCACCGCGGGTCGCCGTCCCGCCACGACCCGCGCCGAGGCTGGTCAGCCGGGCCGGCTGGGGCGCGAACGAGGCCATCGTCAGGGGCGAGCCGGAGTACACCACGGACGTGCAGGTCCTCTTCGTGCACCACACGGCCGGCACCAACGACTACCGCTGCTCCGAGTCGGCCGCGATCATCCGCGGCATCGAGGCGTACCACGTCAGGAGCAACCACTGGGACGACATCGGCTACAACTTCCTCGTCGACAAGTGCGGCACCCTCTTCGAGGGGCGCCGGGGCGGGGTCGCGCGTCCGGTGCTCGGCGCGCACACCCTGGGCTTCAACTCGCGCAGCAGCGCGATCGCGGTGCTCGGCAACTACTCCGGGCGGGCGGTGCCGGCCAGGGTCAGGCAGGTGATCGCGCAGGTCGCCGCGTACAAGATCGGGGCGTACGGGAACACGCCGGCCGGCCGGGTCGCCATGGTCTCGAGCGGCAGCGACCGGTACAGCCGGGGCACCCGTGCGACGCTGAACCGGATCTCCGGGCACCGCGACACCGGCAAGACCGAGTGCCCGGGCAACACCCTGTACGCCCAGCTGGGGGCGATCCGCGGGGTCGCCGCGGCCGGGCCGGCGAACCTCGCGCTCTCCAAGATCAACGGCGCGACCCGGATCGGCCGCAGCTGGTACACCCGCGGCACGGTCCGGCCGTTCTGGCGCACCACCACGCCCAGTTCGCTGCTCTACCGCTTCGACGTCCAGGTCGACGGCGCGCTGACCGCGTCGGCGCCGAACGGGCACCGCGACGAGTTGCTCCGGCTCCCGGCCGGGCGGCACGACGTCCGGATCCGCGCGGTGGCGCTCAACGGCCGCATGGCCAGCATCAGCGTGCCGATCGTTTCGGACCGCACGCTGCCCGAGTTCACCGGCGGGCCGAGCGTGCTGCTGCGTACCGGCTCGCTGGACGGGATCGTGCCGGTGCGGCTGCGCTGGACCGCGGCGGACGCCGGCGGGCTGCGCCGCGTCACGCTGACCGGCCCGGTCACCGCCGACCTCGGCACCACCGCGACGGCCTGGGCCGGCACGGTGCGGCCCGGCGTGGCGACCACCTACGGCCTGCGCGCCACGGATCTGGCGGGCAACGTCCGGTCGGCGGCCGTCACCCGTACGCCGGTGATCGTCGCGGAGACCCAGGCCGTCCGGTCCGGCGCCTGGCGCAGCCTGAGCGGCGCCGGCCACCTGGGCGGCAGCGCGCTGCGCAGCACGGCCGCGAACGCGTCGCTGAGCTGGACCTTCACCGGCCGGTCCGCGTCGCTCGCGGTGGCACGCACGGCGGCCTCGGGCCGGGTGCAGGTCTACGTCGACGGCAGCCCCGCCGGGATGATCGACCTGCGCTCGCCGCGGTCGCTGTACCGGCGGGCGGTGTGGACCCGGTCCTGGAACAGCAGCGAGCGGCACACCGTGAAGATCAGGGTGGAGGGCACCTCGGGCCGGCCGGGAGTCATCTCCGACGGGCTCGTCTACCTGCGGTAGTCGTCGTCCGGGTCGTGCCGGTCGGCCAGTTGCTGATCGAGCACGACCCGCAGGGACCGCATGGCGAAGTAGAGCCGCGACTTGAGCTCCTCGACGGGCACCGAGCGGGTGGCGGCGGCCTCCTCGAGCGAGACCCCGCGATAGAAGAGCTCGACGAGGATGTCGCGGTGCGACGCGGCGAGGTCGTCCATGGCCGCCACGATCGTCGTGGCGGCCTTCGGGCCCCGGTCGGGCACGGCGGCACGGGGGCGGTCGTCGTGCCCGGCCGGGGCGAACCGCTCGCCGTCGCGCAGCACCGTGCGGGCGGTGAGCACGAGCCACGGACGGACGGCGGACGAGCGCTGCGGGTAGCGCGCCGGGTCCTGAGCGGCCCGGTAATAGGTCTCCTTGAGCACGCTGCGCGCGGCGACCTCGTCGCCGCCGGTCAGCCGGCGCACGTACGCGGCCAGCTCGTCGCGGTGCGGCTCCACCAGGGTCTCGAACGCCGCCTCGGCGCGGGCCAGCGCGTACCGTTCGGCGGCGCTGCCAGGGGTCGGCGAGAACAGGTCGGAGTGCAGCGGCGGTCGGCTCGGCCGGTCGGCCGCGTGGCGACCCATGGGTACCCCTCTCTGTCGATCGCCGTCCATGGTGATCCACAAAACCGCCGGCAGACACGGGAGAAGTACCCGCGAGTGGGTTTTCGGGTACGGGTCGGGTACTTCCCCGGTGTCTCACGCACCGGCCGCGACGAACTCTTGGTCGCAGGAGGACCTACATGTTGTGCGTGCACGTGCCGCCCTGTCCCGAGGCGGCCCAGACCGACCACCACGCCGCGCGGGTGGTAGCCACCCATCCTGAGCAGGGCTGGAGCCTGCTCTGCAACGGCGTGGTGACCTTCGACGACGACGGCGAGCTGCTGCCGGACGGCCGGGCGGTCGCGCCCCGCGTTCCCGCGGGACTCGCCCTCGTCGGCCGACTCGATGCATCCTTGGGCATCCGAGAGCCGACTTTCGGAGGTCACAGCCACTAACGTGCACCTATGAGCACCGGCACGGCCTCGCGCGGATCCCTCGGCAACCTGCCGGCCGAAGTGACAAGCTTCGTCGGACGACGGCACGAGATGACCGGCGTCCGGCGGATGCTCTCCACCAGCCGGCTGGTCACCCTGACCGGGGCCGGCGGAGTCGGCAAGACCCGGCTCGCCCAGCGCGTCGGGCGCGAGATGCGGCGCGCGTTCACCGACGGCGTGTGGCTGGTCGAGCTGGCCGAGCTGCGCGACCCGGACCTGGTCGCGGTCACCGTCGCCGAGGCGCTCGGGGTACGCGAGGAGTCGGTCAGCCCGGACGCGCCGGGGCTGGCCACCTTCCTCGCCGGCCGGCAGGCGCTGCTGATCCTGGACAACTGCGAACACCTCGTCGGCGCCTGCGCCGACCTGGCCGAGACCCTGCTGCGCGCCTGTCCCGACCTGCGGATCCTGGTGACGAGCCGGCAGGCGCTGCGGCTCTCGGGCGAGGCCACGCTGACCGTGCAGCCGCTCTCGGTGCCGGAGCCCGACGTCGCCTGCACCCCGGCCGACCTGTCCCGCTACGAGTCGGCCAGCCTGCTGGTCGAGCGCGCGACGGCCGTGGTTCCCGGCTTCGCGGTGACGGACGCGAACTGCGCCACCATCACCGCGCTCTGCCAGGCGCTGGAGGGCATGCCGCTGGCGATCGAGCTGGCCGTCGCCCGGCTGCGGGTGCTGTCGCTGCACCAGATCCTCGAACGCCTGACGGACCGCTACCGCCTGCTCACCGCGGGCGCCCGCAACGCGCCGGCGCGGCAGCAGACGCTGCGCGCGCTCATCGACTGGAGCTGGGACCTGTGCTCGGAGCAGGAGCGGGTGCTCTGGTCCCGGCTGTCGGTCTTCTCGGGCGGCCTCGAGCTGGACGCGGCCGAGCAGGTCTGCGCGGACGAGACGCTGTCCGCGGAGGCGATCCTGGACCTGATCGCGTCCCTGGTGGACAAGTCCGTCATCTCCCGCATCGGCGACGGCCCCCGGGCCCGCTACCGGATGCTCGAGGTGGTCCGCGAGTACGGCGCCGCCCGGCTCAACGATGCCGGGGAACACGCCGCGGTCGCGCGGCTGCACTGCGACTGGTTCGCCGAGCTTGCCGCGTACGGGGACGCGCACTGGGCGAGCCCCGACCAGGCGGCGCTGATGCTGCGGCTGCGCCACGAGAAGGCGAACCTGCGGGTGGCGCTGGAGTTCGCGGTCACCGAGGGCCCGCCCGAGACGGCGCTGCGCTTCGCCGCCGACCTGCAGAACCACTGGTTCGTCCGTGGCTTTCTGTCCGAGGGCCGGCACTGGCTCGACCGCGCCCTGGCGATGCCGGCGCCGCGGCACTGGACGCGGGTGAAGGCGCTGCGGGTGGCGTCGTGGATCGCCTGCGTGCAGGGCGACCGGACGCGGGCCGAGGCGCTGCTGGCGGACGCCCGCGCGCTGGCCGACGCCCTGCCGCCGTCGCCGGAGGCGGCGTTCATCCCGCTGGTCGAGGGCAACGTCGCGATGTTCGGCGGTGACCACGCTCGGGCGCTGCCGCTGTTCGAGCGGGCGCAGACCGCCTTCCGCGACCTGGGCTCGCTCAGCGGCGAGATGTGGACCCTCGCCGTGCTCGGGCTGGCCCGGGGCCTGGCCACCGACGACCCGGCCAAGGGGTACCCGGACCTGATGGCCTGCCGGGACCTCGCCGCCGCGAACGGCGAGGTGTGGTGGCGCTCGTTCGCGTTGTGGGCGCTGAGCGTGCTGCGCTGGCGCGACGGCGACACCGCGGGGGCGGCCGAGGCGGCGAAGGAGAGCCTCGAGGTGGGCATGCTCGTCGAGGACGAGCAGTTCGGCATGGGCCTGGCGCTGGAGGCGCTGGGCTGGGCGGCCGGCAGCGAACACCGCGACCAGCACGCGGCGCAGCTGCTGGGCGCCTCGGAGCGGGTGTGGCGGGCGATGCACGCGTCGCTGTCGTCGTTCCGCAGCCTGCACGACTTCCACGACGAGTCCACGCAGGAGATCCGCGGCCGGCTCGGCGACCGGGCGTTCGACGCGGCGTTCCGGCGCGGCGCGGAGCTGACCACGGCCGAGGCGGTGGCGCTGGCCCTGGACCGGGCGGGCCGGCCGGCCGCGGCGGC